>JACQPS010000348.1 GCA_016207445.1 Gemmatimonadota bacterium
CAGGAGACAAACGGCAGGAGCGGGTGCAGGCGCCGGCGGCAGAGCAGGCGGAGGACGCGCGCGGTTTCGGCGGTGCGCTCCTCGTCCTGGCGGCGCATGACCTCTTCGGGCGGGGGGCCATCGGCGGCCGCGTAGGCGCCGAGGAGGTCCATGAGCGGCGCCGGGTCGTCCTGGAAGCTCGGCGTGGTGAGCATGAGCTCCTCGGAGCAGCGGAACCCCCACGCGCCGAGGTAGCGTTCGAGTGCGGCGCGGAAGCCGGCGAAGTGCTCGTCGCCCCGCACGCGCGCGGCGATCTCCGCCCCGTCGCCCGCGGCGAAGAGCGCGGCGAGCGCCGCATCCTCGCGGATCATGCGCGAGAGCGCCCACATCTCGCGCGCCGGGACGCTGCTCACCACGGCCGGGAGCGCTTTGAGGAGGGTGTTGTGGAGGTTGCCTCGCTCCTCTTCCGGGAGCCCCCGCGCGAGGAGCTGCCGGAGCGCGGCGTAGCAGACCATGGACGCCGCGTCGGCGAGCGCCGCGTTCGTCCAGCGGTTGCAGCGGATGTCCATGAACTCGCCCAGGCGGTCGCGCAGCTCGGCGGGCGGGATGGCGGCGAGCCGGTCGGGGTGCGTGCGCGCGGCGAAGGCGTCGGCGGTGCGCTCGAAGGCGGCCAATCGCCGCTCGAGGAAGAGGTACTGCCACGTCGTCTTCGCCGCGATCACGGCCAGCTCGGCGAGCTGGCGCAGGCGGCCGCGCCCGGCGAACGTCTCGGCGTCGGGCGGCGGCGCGGGGGTCGCCGCCGCGCCCACGAAGTCGTTGAACGCCCGCGTCAGCGCCTCGCCGAATGGCGCCATGCGCAGCACCGCGTGGATGCTCGTCAGGTTGTAGTAGAGCCGCGCGCCGTGCACGCCCACGATGGCGCGGAGCGGGTGCTCCATCGCACGCACCCGCCGGCGCGAGATCCCGAAGGCGCGGGCGAGGTTGCGGAAATAGTGCGTGTAGCCCGGCGCCGCGATCGAGTAGAGGAGCGGCGAGATCGGGGCGGGGAAGTTCTCGGCGACGTTCGCGTTGGACCAGAGGGTGCGGGCGGATTCGGGTTCGGATTCGGGAACGGGTACGGGTACGGGTACGGGTACGGGAGCTGTGACGGGCGCGGTGATCGGGCGGGACTGAACGATGAAGAGGCGGCCGGCGGCGTCCGCCGCCCACTCGATGTCCTGCGGTGCGCCGAGGGCGCGCTCGAGCTCGAGGCCGGTGCGCGCGAGAGCGGCCAGGGTGTCCGCGGGGAGGAGGCCGGGCGCGGCGTCCTCGGGCGCGCGGTGCGAGGTCACGCGCAGGTCGTCGCGCGCGAGCGTGACGCGCCCGGGGTCGATGTGCCCGGCGACGAGGGCGTCGCCGAGGCCGGCGCAGTACTCGACGAGCATCCCGTCCCGGCCGGCGCTCGTGAAGAGGACG
Source organism: Gemmatimonadota bacterium (assembly GCA_016207445.1). Classification (GTDB taxonomy): domain Bacteria; phylum Gemmatimonadota; class Gemmatimonadetes; order Longimicrobiales; family RSA9; genus JACQPS01. Next base: position 1,435 of record JACQPS010000348.1, read on the forward strand.
CCGGCGGAGCGCGCGTCCACGAGCCGCTGTACGATCACCCCCATCCCGCGGAGGTGCACCCCGCGGGCGCGCTGGTAGAAGAGCGCGCGCTCGGACCAGTAGGAGGCCCAGCAGGCGAGGAGCGCGCGCTCGAGCGCCTCTCCGCCCTGCACGCCGAGGAGGGAGTCGAGCTGACCGGCGAACGAGGCGCCGGCCGAGTCCTCGCCCACGGCGGAGCTGCGGACGGCGAGCGGCGAGCCGGGGAGGAGCGCGGCGGCGAGGGCGTGGAGCTGCTCGCGCACCGGCTCCGGGACAGCGGCGGCGAGGATGAGCGCGCGGGCGCGCCCGGAGGTCTCGCGGAGCGCGTCGGACTCGCGGGGGTCGAGCCCGGCGCACAGCGCCTCCAGCCGCTCGCCGAGGGCGTCCGCCGCCAAGAGCGCGTCGAACGCTGCGGTCGTGAGGACGAGCCCGGGCGGGACGGCGACGCCGAGGCGGCAGAGGCGGCCCAGGTTGTACGCCTTCTCGCCGACCGCGCCGGGGTCGTCCGCGCGCTCGAGCGGGAGCGCGTACGCGGCCGCCTTCGGGCGCCGCGGGAGTAGGGACGTGGTAGTGGTCATGCGGCGCGCGCCTTCACGCCGAGGCGGAAGAGGAGCAAGCTAAACGACCAGTGGATGGCGGGCCCGAGGAGCAGCATGTAGAGCCACACCTGCCACGGCGTGGGGACGGCGCTGCTCACGGCCACCAGCATCCCGAGGATCGAGTCGAGTCGGTCGACCACGAAGGTGACGAGCGCGGCGGCGGGGCCGCGCGGCGCCATCCCCGGGGCGACGTCGAGCTGCCGCTTGACGAACGAGTTGGGGAGCTCGCCGAGCATGAAGCCGAGCCCCGCCGCGGCGCCGAGCCCCGCGTAGCCGAGCGGCGAGAGCGGCCAGAGCGCCGCGGGGACGGCGCCGGCGGGGAAGGAGAGCGCAAGGGCGAGCGCGAAGAAGGAGAGCCCCGCCCCCGGTACGATCACGAGGAAGCCACGCAGCGTCTTGTTCTCGCCGAAGAGACGCCGGCCCCGGAAGGTGCGCCCGCCGTCGAGCGGAATGGCGAAGCGGCGCGAGCCCGGGGAGCGGAGCCAGGCGCTGTGCAGCACTCCGGCGAGCGTCATGGCGCCGATGAGGAAAGAGGCGCAGGCGAGCGGGTTCGGTGCGGTCACGCGCGCCTCAGATGTCCGCGCCCGTCTCGTCCCGGTTCTGGAAGAGGAAGACCTCGCCCGGGAGCCGCTTCGCCCCGCGCACCCAACGCCACCAGCCGATCTCGTTCTCGGTCGGGTAGTCGATCGCGGAGAGGCGGTAGCCGGGGACGAAGGGGTACATGTGGTGCAGCTCGTGGGCGTCCACGCGCACAAGCCACGCCGAGAGCCACGCCGGGAAGCGGAGCGAGCGCGTGAAGACCTCCTGCTCGATTCGTTCCAAGTCGTTGTCTCCCGACCCTGCCGGACTCCGCAGGACGGGCGGCAGGGCGCCGGAGGCCGTGCCGGCTTCGATGAGGTGGCTGATGCGCAACGTCGTCTCCGGGTATTGTGTCCGTGGCCGCACGGGCTCAGGATAGCAGCGGCGCGGCAGGCCGGAGATCGTACATACGACGTAGTCGCGCCGCTCCGATGACGTAGATGTCACGGCGCGTACGACCAGTACCTTGCTACCGCCACCGGCTCCGATTATCCTGGCATCCCCGTCCCGGAAGAACTCATAGAGCGCGCCCAGATCGGCGTCCGACATCGTCGCGAACGCTTCCCAGGGTATCGCCGAGCCGGCGTACAGCCTCGCCCCCGCACGGAACCGTGCTATGAATGCTTCGCGAGTGGGGTGCTCAGAGCGCTGCCGGCTGCCGGCCTCAGGTTTGGACTCGTGAACCACAGGCCCATGTCGGCGCCCGGCAGTGGCAGGGGCTCCATCTCTATGCCGCCCGCGAAGTCGGGGCCGATCGACTTATACGTCATGGGATCGCGCTGCGTGTGGCACCCCACGCAGTTGGCGACGTAGCGTGCCAGGTACTCGCCTCGTTCGGTGGTCGGGGCTTCGGCGGGTGTCGTGGCTGGCACGTGGATGTTCGTCCTCGGCTTGAAGGTCGGGGCGAGCGTGCGTACGACCTTTCCCAGCAACGTCCACTCGTTTTCAGGCACCGGGTTGCGCACCCGGGGCTGGGCGGCAGATAGGAGATGATGGCGGACAGGTCCTCATCGCTCATGTTGCCGAACGGCATCATGGGATCAATCGTGGACCTCCCATCGGGCCGGACGGCCGAGCGCATCGTTCGCGCGAGCTGCCCGTCACTGTAGCGGCCGATACCGGTCTCCACGTCAGGGGTCAGATTCGCCGAGTATATCCTGCCCAGGGGACCCATCGGAAGCTCGAGGCCGCCGCGCAAGGGCGGCCTTTCGCCGCTCGCTACCTTGAGGAAGTCCTCAAACGAGCTGGCGTGGCACTCGACGCAGTGCCCAGGGCCCTACACCAGATACTCCCCGCGCGCGACCACGTTCGGCTCGTTGCTGACCGTCACCGCAGGGAGCGGAAGATCGTAGACACGGTCCCAGCTCCGCGCCACGTGAACGCCGAGGGCCGAGACAGCGACAACCATGAGCGCGAGGAGACCTCCCAAAGCCAGAAGTGCCTTCTTGAGCTGCGGGCGCATAGTCACCTGCGCGGGTTTGATGGTTACCCTCTTGTGCCCCTGAGGCAGTTCCCGAGCGGGCTAACGTATAGGATTGTTTCCAGACTCGGGGGGAACGGGATGTCCGGTACGAGGTCACCGCGACCGAGCGTCACCCGGTACAGGAACCGCAGCGCACACACCGTCTGGTTGAACAGACTCCAGGAAACGCGTCGCTCCTCGACCAGATGGACGAGATACGTCCGGATCTGCTCGGGACCCATTGCATCGGGCGACTGCCCGAAATGCGCGGCGAAGCGCGCGACGCTCTGGATGTAGATCGCTTGAGTCTTCGGGGCGTAGTTGCGGACGCGCAGGTCCTCGAGCATGCGCTGGCGAAGGGGACTCATCGGTAGCTCCTTGCGAGAGGGTGAACGAACTCTCGCACGCTACCACCATCACTCCGGCCACGACCATGCCGCCAACGCGTGACCAGTCTCTACCGCGAAGCGGTTTAGTTCAACGCCCTGTAGACTGCGAGCGCGGATTCGTAACGCTTGCGATCCTCGCAGGTAATGCCCCGTCGACCGTCACCATGAGCTGCGCTGGCTCCATGGCGGCACGGAGATCTCGCCTGCCCGAAAACGCTGCCTCACGCGCAGCCTAATCCGGCTCCCGCCGGCTCGCCAGACCCATCCTCTTGAACTCGTCCGCGGCGGTCGCCAGGGCGTTCAGGCTCCGGCATCGTTCCGCCGCATGACTCAAGCCCAGTTCAGCCTGCCCGGACCCTTGCAGTAAGACTTGATGTTCGACCGCCAAGGCGAGCCCCATGGCGGCTAACGTTCAGCGTTCACGACGGCCGCAGCGAGGAAGGGCCGCAGGCCCGCCCGAGCGCGGCTGTCCGGCCGGCCAACTTGCTGTGTCAAACCTGCCCGCCGGTACGGCGGGCAAGGGCGCCGCAGGCGCCCGCAGCGTGAACGCGATGATACTGATAGAGGCCCCTCCTGGACCTGGCCACTGCGGCCAGGCAGGATGTCGAGTGCGAAGTCTTCATCCACTCACCCAGGAGGGACCTATGCGGTTCTATCGCGGTGTTCACCGCTACTACTGCGGCATCGACCTGCACGCACGCACCATGTACCTGTGCCTCATGGACCGGCAGGGCACCATTCTCGTGCACGAAGGGATCGCCTGCGAACC
>JACQPS010000362.1 GCA_016207445.1 Gemmatimonadota bacterium
CCCCTGGCCCCTGACCCCTGAGGCCGCACAGCAACCATATTCACGCCGGGAGGTGCTCGGTCAGCAGACTCACGATGCCCTCGGGATTGTCCGCGTTCAGCCAGTGCCCACCCGCAAGCGTGTGCAGGTGCGCGCGTCCGTTCCGGCGCCCGGCCTCGCGGATCTTCTCCGTGGCGGCCGCCGTCAGGACGTCGGACTCCGCTGCACGCACGAAATGGATCTGGGCGCCGGCGGGAGGCGCCTCCACGACGTCCCAGAGGTCGGCGCGGGCGAAGTCCTCGAGCAGCTCTTGCATGGCGTCCAGTCGAAAACGCCAGCCGTAGCCGCCGTGCGCGCGTGCGAGGTTGGTGGCCATCCATTGCGCCACCGGCAGCTCGATGCCCTGCTGCTGGAGCGCGCGCACGGCGGCGTCGCGGCTCTCGAACCGATCCGGCAGGCTCCGCAGCACCTCGAGCATCCGCCAGGCGCTGCCGCGCCGCTCGCCGGGAGCGGGCGTGGAATCGATGATCCAGACGGCGCCGGCAAAGGCGGCCGCGCGCGTGTAGGCGAGCGCGACCTTGCCGCCGAAGGAATGGCCAAGCAGCCCGGCCGGCTCGCCGATGGCGTCGCCCAGCCGCTGCAGGTCGGCCGCCGCGGCGGCCACCGTGTGCGGCGGCGAGAAGCCCTGCGAAGCGCCGTGCTGCCGCACGTCTACGAGCACCCCGCCCCATTCCGGGCGCTCGCGCACCACGCGCCGGACGACCGAGGCCCAGTTGCGTCCCGCGCCGTAGATGCCGTGGAGCACGTAGAGCCACTTCCCTGGGGACTCGCCGGGCGCGGTGACTCGCTCGTGGTGGAGCAGCCGCTCCATTGACCTCCAGGGGTCAGGGGCCAGGGGCCAGGGGTTAGGGAGAAGCAATGAGACAGGGATCATCGACGAAACGCGAAAAAGCTGACCCCTGACCCCTGATCCCTGGCCCTTTCGCTTGCGCAGGAAAGGCGCAGCCGCCCGGCAAGATGGCCCGGGCCCCGAACACGCGGCAACGGCGTCGCCCCCCATTGCCGCACGTGCCGCCCTGCCCTTATTTTGGGGGTCCTCTGCGAAGTCGCGATCCCGCCAAAGGATTGGCTTTCCCGATGACGGCAAACGAGCACCGCTTCGCCACGCGCGCCGTGCACGCCGGGCAGGAGCCGGACCCGACGACCGGTGCCATCATGCCGCCCGTCTACCAGACCTCGACGTACGTACAGGAGGCGTTGGGAAAGCCGCGCAGGGGTTACGAGTACGCTCGCGTCCAGAACCCGACGCGCGAGGCGATGGAGGCGAACATCGCGGCGCTCGAGGGCGCCCGGCACGGCGTCGCCTTCGCCAGCGGGCTCGCCGCCATCGAGGCGGTGGTCAAGCGGCTATCGGCGGGCGACCACATCGTCTCCGAGGAGAACACCTACGGCGGCACGCACCGCATGTTCACGCAAGTGCTCGCGCGCCTGGGCCTCGAGTTCACGTTCGTCGACAGCCGGGACCCGGACAACGTCCGGCGCGCGCTCCTGCCGAACACCCGCCTCGTGCACCTGGAGACGCCGACCAACCCGATGATGCGGCTCGCGGACCTGCGGGCGATTGCGGCCATCGCGCACGACGCCGGCGCCCTGGTCGCCGTCGACAACACCTTCGCCACGCCGTACAACCAGCGGCCGCTCGAGCTGGGCGCGGACATCGTCGTGCATTCCAGCACCAAGTACCTGAACGGCCACTCGGACGTGGTCGGCGGCGTCGTCGTCACCAACGATGAGCAGGTCGCGACCGACCTGCGCTTCCTGCAGAAGTCGACGGGGGCGATCCCCGGTCCCTGGGACTGCTGGCTGATCCTGCGCGGCACGAAGACGCTGCACCTGCGCATGGAGGCGCACAACCGCAGTGGGCAGCGCATCGCGGAGTTCCTCGAGCGGCACCCGCGTGTCGAGGCCGTGAACTATCCGGGCCTGCCCTCGCATCCGCAGCACGAGCTGGCGCGCCGGCAGATGTGCGGCTTCACCGGCATGCTCAGCGTCGAGCTCGGCTCGCTGGAGCGGGCTCGCAAATTCGCCGAGGGCACGCGTCTGTTCGCGCTCGGTGAGAGCCTGGGCGGCGTCGAGAGCCTGATCGGCCACCCCGCCCTGATGACGCACGCGACGGTGGCCAGGGAGCGGCGCACGGCCATGGGCATCACCGACGGGCTGGTGCGTCTTTCGGTCGGCGTCGAGGACCCGGAGGACCTGATCGAGGATCTCGACCAGGCGCTGCAGCGGGTCTGAGCCATGCTCGTTCGCACGCTGGAATCGCTCGGCCGCGGCACGCGCACACGCGGGTACCGCTACATCGACCGGATCCGCTACGTGGGCGCGATCCTGCGCTCCGCGCTGCATTATCCGGCCACGACCCGGCCGCTCGGCCTGCGCGTCATCCTGAACCAGATCCGCTTCACCGCGGTGCAGGCGCTGCCGTTTCTGAGCACCATCGCGCTGGTGATCGGGGTGACGGTCATCGTGCAGGCGGTGGCGCAGCGGATGTTCGGCCTGTCCGACATCCTGGGCCGCATATTGGTGACGGTGGTCGTGCGCGAGCTGGGGCCGCTGCTCACGGCGATCATCGTGATCGGCCGGTCGGGGACGGCGATCGCTGCGGAGCTCGCCACCGATGGCGTGCTGGGCGAGACCGAGGCGATGGAGTCGATGGGCGTCGACCCGCTCCAGTACCTGGTCGCGCCGCGCGTGATCGGCGGCGCGATCTCGGTGGCGCTGCTGACGATCTACTTCGACACGATCACGCTGGTGGGCGGGTCGCTCTTCGCCTGGATGCTGGGCGAGGTCTCGCTCAACGAGTATTTTTCTTCGCTTCGTCTCGCGCTCCAGCCCAGTGACCTGTGGATCACGCTGATCAAAGGCGGGCTGTTCGGCGCGGGCATCGCGACCCTGTGCAGTTATGAGGGGCTGATCGGCGGGAAGAAGCCGACCGACATCCCGCAGTGCGTGACGCGCGGCGTGGTGGCTTCGATCCTGTTCGTCTTCCTGGTCTCGACCATCTTCTCGCTGGTCCTGTACGCGTGAGCGCCGCGATCCGCCTCGAGGGCGTGGTCCCGCCGCCGCCGTGCGGCGATTGGCCGGGGCCGCTGGACCTGGAAATCACCGAAGGCGTGTTCTGCGTCATCTGCACGCCGGCGGCGCTGACGGGGCCGTTGCTGCGGCTGTGCGCCGGCCTGCTCGAGCCCACGCAGGGGCGGGTGCACGTGCTCGGCGTGGAACCGGCCAGGCTGGACCGGCGCGAGGCGCAGCAGTTCCGCCGCAATCTGGGGGTGGCGCTGCAGCCCGGCGGGTTGATCAGCAATCTCACGATTCGCATGAACGTGATCGTGCCGCTGCTCTACAGCGGCGCGGCCGATCTGGATACCGCGAGCCGGCGCGCGGACGAGACGCTGGCGGCGGCGGGGCTGGCCAGTTGGGCGAACTTCCGCCCGGCGGACGTGCCGCCGGATGTGCGGCGGGAAGCGGTGGTCGCGCGCGCGATCGCGCGCGACCCGGAGCTGCTCCTGCTCGAGGACCCGGTGGCATCGCTGCGCACGTCGCAGGCCGCCTGGCTCATCGACCTGTGCCGCCAGAAGGCGCGCACCGCACTCATCGCCCTGCCGGAACCGAACGGCCTGCTGGCGCAGTTCGCGGACATGTCCGCGTCCTGGGACGAGCAGGGATTGCAGGTGACAAGCCATGAAGTGGGAATCGTCTGACCTCTGGGTCGGTACCGTCGTCGTGACGGCGATCCTGATCGTGGCGGCGGCGCTGCTGTGGCTCTCGCCCGCCATCGCGCAGCGCACCTACGCGATCTGGACGGAATTCGAGGACGCGAGCGGCATCGCCGAGCAATCGCCGGTCAACTTGCGGGGGTTCGCCATCGGGCGGGTCGGCTCCATCCGGCCTCGCATCGACGACGCCGGCAACCTCAGGTTCCGCGTCCGCCTCGACATCCGCTGGCGGCTCGCGTCCGGGGATTCCCTGTACGTGTACGAGGGCACGCGCGCGCGCCTCGTCCCGCCGCCCATGATCGGCAACGGCTACATCGTGCTCGAACTGCCCGAGCGGCTCGGCCGGCGGCTCGAGCCGGGCGCGGAGATCCCGGGCATGCGCACGGGCGACATGCTGGGGCGCGTGCAGGCGCTGACCAGCGATACGGGCATGATCCTGCAGACGGTCGCGACCACGCGCGTCCTGCTCGACAGCCTGGTGCGCGCGGTCGGCCTCGCCAACAACATGATGGTCCAGGTCACAGGGCAGGTTCCGCCCATCATGCAGCAGCTGCACGCACAGTTCGATCTCGCCCAGGCGTTGACGGAGGACCTGCGTACGCAGGTCTCGACCATCAGCCCCATGGCCGTGGCGAGCATCGACACCGCCACCATGCTGCTGGCCGACTCGCGCCGGCTCGTGCTGGACCTGAACCGGCTCCTGGCCGCGCGCGAGCCCGAGATCGGCGGCATCCTGGCCAACCTGGACAGCACGACCCTGCTGCTGCACCACTTCGTGCGGCAGGTCTCCGCCCGCCCCTGGAAAATGCTCACGGGTGTCCAGCCGCCCGCGGGGCTGAACCCCCCAGCCGCCACCAAGGCTTCCGGGAACAACGACGGGAAGAAGGAGGAAACTCCGGCCCCCATCCGGCCGTAGGGCAGAGACAGGGGTCGGGGGTCAGGGGTCAGGGATTAGAATCAGGCCACCACGAAACGGCGGTCCCCAATCCCCAAGCGCTGCTCCGCTACTCACTACTCATACTCGCTACGCCGGAGCCGACCCCATGCCGGACGAAAGCCCGCGCCTGCGCCGCATCCTGCGCGAGATCAGCCCCAGCACCTGGGAGCACCCGGCGGACCGGGCCGCGCTGGCCGCGCTGCGGCGCATTCCCGTATTCGACGAGGTGCTGCGTAAGGTCTTCGGCCTCTTCGGTGAGAAGCCGATCCGCCTCGCCTTCCAGGCCAACGCGGTGCGCGTCTCACCCCGGCAGTTCCCGCACGTCCACGAGCGGTACGTCGAGGTGCTGGAGACGCTGGATGCGCCGGCGCACTACGAGCTGTTCGTCTCGCAGACGCCGCTGGTGAACGCCGGCGCCTACGGCATGGACCGGCCGTTCATCGTGCTGAACTCGGGCAGCCTCCGTCTGCTGGACGAAGACGAGCTCACGTACCTGCTCGGGCACGAGGTCGGACACATCCTGTCGGGCCACGTCCTCTACCGGACCATGCTCGTCCTGCTGATCCAGCTCGCGCAGCAGGGCTTTCCCATCGTGGGACTCGCCGCCCGCATCATACTGGTCGCGCTGCTCGAGTGGGGGCGCAAGAGCGAGCTGTCCGCGGATCGCGCCGGGCTCCTGGCCGTGCAGCAACCGGAAGCGGCGCTGCGCACGATGATGAAGCTCGCGGGCGGCGGCGAGCCGGCCGAGAACGACCTGAACGAGTTCCTCCAGCAGGCCGAGGAGTACCGCAAGGGCGGCGACGTAGCCGACGCCGTATTCAAGGTGCTCAACCTGATGGCCACCACGCACCCGTTCCACGTGTTGCGCACGGCGGAGCTGCGCGACTGGATCGAGGCGGGCGCTTACGACCGGGTGCTGCGCGGCGAGTACCGCCGGCGCTCGGAGGAGCCCCAGCCGTACGCGCAGGACCTGGCCGCCGCAGCCCACGCCTACGCCGAGGAGGCGCAGTCCCTGGTCGACCAGGTGAGCGGTGCCGTGGGCGATGCCGCCCGCAAGATCCGCGAGGCGTTCGCGGAGGGGTGGAAGAAGCAGTAGGAGTCAGGGGTCAGGGGCCAGGGGCCAGGGGTCAGGGATCAGGGATTTGGCAATCAGGTCAGGCTTGATCTCCAAGCACTCCCGCAGCAAACTGCCGCGTGCCCGGCGACTCATGCTGACCCCTGACCCCTGATCCCTGACCCCTGCATTGAAACTGCTCCTCGTCGGCCACGGCGGCAGAGAGCACGCCCTGCTCTGGAAGCTGCACCGCGACGCGCCCGAAGCCGACTTCTTCATCACCCGCGGCAACGGCGGCACCGCCGATCTCGCCACTCACCTCCCCCTCGACCCCGGAGACATCCCCGCCCTCGCCGACTGGGCTTTGGCCCAGCACATCGATCTCACCGTCATCGGGCCGGAAGGCCCCCTGGCCGATGGCATCGTGGACGCGTTCGAGCGGCACGGCCTCGCCACCTTCGGCCCCACCCGCGCCGCCTCGACCATCGAGGCCTCGAAGGCGTACGCCAAGGAGCTGATGCGCCGCGCCGGCGTGCCCACGGCCGCGTCCGAGGTCTTCCAGGATCCAGATGCGGCCGAAGCCTGCGTCCGGCGGCGAGGGACGCCGCTCGTCGTCAAGGCCTCCGGGCTGGCGGCCGGCAAGGGCGCGCTCGTGTGCGACTCGCCCGAGGCGGCGCTGGCGGCGGTGCGGAGCATGCTCCGGGAGCAGGCGTTCGGCACGGCCGGCCGCGAGGTCGTGATCGAGGAGAAGCTCGAGGGCGAGGAGATCTCGGTGCTGGGCCTGACCGACGGCCAGCGTGTGCTCCCAATGCTCCCGGCGCAGGATCACAAGCGCGTGGGCGAGGGGGACACCGGCCCGAACACGGGTGGCATGGGCGCCTACGCGCCGGTCTCTCGAGTGGACGGGGCGCTGCTGGAGCGGGTCTCGCGCGAGATCTTCCTCCCCACGCTACACGCGCTGCGGGAGGAGGGGCGGCGCTTCCGCGGCGTGCTGTACGCGGGGCTGATGCTCACGGAGGCGGGTCCAAAGGTGGTGGAGTTCAACGCCCGCTTCGGCGACCCGGAGACGCAGGCGGTGCTGCCGCTGCTGCGCTCGTCGCTGCTCGAGCCCCTGCTGGCGATTGCGCGCGGCGACACGCTGGCCGGGTCCCGGCTCGAGTGGGAGCCGGGCGCGGCACTCGCGACCGTCCTGGCGTCGGCCGGCTACCCGGGTGCGGTGCGGACGGGGGACGAGCTGACCATTCCCACTGCCGTCGCGCGCGCGCCCGACCTGCTGCTCTTCCACGCCGGGACGCGCCGGGAGGACGGGCGGCTGGTGACGGCGGGCGGCCGTGTGCTCGCGGTCACAGCGGTGGCGCCCACGCTGGCGGCAGCGGCGGCGCGCAGCCGCGAGGCCGCGGCGGCCATTTCTTTCGCGGGCAAGCACTACCGGGGGGACATCGGCTGGCGGGAGCTGGAGCGGCATGCCCGAGCTTCCTGAGGCGGAGACGATCGTGCGCGACCTGCGCCGGCGCGTCCCCGGCCACTGCGTGACCGGCCTGAAGGTCACGCACGCGGACGTGCTGGGCCCCGGCCTGAACCCGCGGCGGCTCGCGCGCGAGCTGAAGGGCCTGTGCTTCCGCGACGTCGGCCGCCGCGGCAAGAACGTGGTGCTGCACTTCGACCGCGACCGCGTACTGGCCGTCAACCTCGGCATGACCGGACGGCTGGTGGTGAGCGAGTCACCGCGCGCGGCCGAGCTGCGCCACGTTGCGGTTCGCCTCGACCTCGACGACGGGCACGCCCTGCTCTACGACGACACGCGCCGCTTCGGCCGGCTCGAGCTGCACACCACGGCCACGTGGGCCGAGCGCAGCGCCGAGCTCGGGCTCGAGCCGCTCGCGCCCGAGTTCACGGCCGCGGCGCTGCACAAGCTCGCGGGTGCGTCGCGCACGCGCATCCGCAACTGGCTGCTTGACCAGCGGCGCGTCGCCGGTGTCGGCAACATCTACGCCAACGAGGCGCTCTTCCGCGCCGGGGTCCACCCCGCGCGGCCGGCCAATTGCATGTCGGCTCGGGAAGCCGCAAAGCTGCGGGATGCCCTCGTCGCCGTGCTCACCGAAGCCATCGCGGCCCGCGGCACGACGCTGAGCGACTACCGCGACGCCGCCGGCGAGGCCGGCGGCTTCGAGCCCCGCCTCCAGATCTACGGCCGCGAGGGCGAGCCCTGCCCCGTCTGCGGCCAGACCATCCAGCGAGTGGTCCTGACCAACCGCTCCGCCTTCTTCTGCCCGCGCTGCCAGCGATGAGCCGCGCGCGCCGGGCCAGTCGA
>JACQPS010000352.1 GCA_016207445.1 Gemmatimonadota bacterium
ACGCTGTCGAGAAGCAGCGGCGCGATGTAGAAGAGGATCTGCGGCTCGGCTTCCCGCAGCGCGTCCACGCGCTCCTGGGCGATGGCGAGGCTCTGGTGCGCTTCGATCGCGACCGAGTATGGGATCGGCGACTCGATCGGCGTACGCGCCGGCGGCGGCGTGGGCTGCGGCGCCGTCGCAGCGGCTGCGGCGCTTGCCGGCGTGCCGGAATCAGCCCCACCCAGGAAGGGGATCTGCCGGATCACGCGCGAGAGATACCCCTGAGTCTCCGGAAAGTATTCCTGCGCGGTGAACCAGCCGCCCCCGCCGAGCGCCAGCACCAGCCCCAGCCAGAGCACGGGGGAGACCCGCCGCCGGCGCTTCGGCTGGCGCTGAACGAAGGTTGGCTCCGCCAGCGCCGGCTCGGGCTCCGCCGCGACCGGCGGCGTGGCGCGCACCTCGGCGGGCGGCGCGGCCGCCGACTCGACGCCGGCGGGCACGGCCGCGGGCGCGGCCGCTTCCGGCGCAGCTTCCTCGACCGGGGCCGGCGGCCACAGCACCGCCGCGATTTTGCAGTCGGCGGGAAGCGACGACGTGGCCGCCAACTCTTCGCCGGGCGTGGACAGCACCACGGCCCGCCCGACGCGCGCGGCCAGCGTCTCGAGCCCGGCCGAGCCGGCGGCGACGTACAGCAGCATCGTCGCCTGTGCCTCGCCGAAGCCCGCAACCAGCCGTTCCCAGCGGGGATGCGCGAGCACTTCCGCGGGATCGGGTACCGGCGGGCCGGCCGGCGTGAAGAAGAGCGAGCCGACCACGGGCTTGGCCACGTGCCGCAGTGAGGCGCCGAAGAGAAAGATGTCGGCGATGCCCTCCAGGTTCGCCTCGCCCACCAGCTCGTGCAGCTCGGGCGACTCCAGGCAGAGATCCGCCAGCACCACGCGCCGCCCGCGGTCCGCCCACGCCGCCGCGAGCGACACGGCCACACGCCCCGCCCATTGCCGCTCCACGCGGGCTGCGGGGCTCGCGAGCAGCAGCACGGCGGGAACGGCCGCGGCAGGGTGTTCGAACAACGCTTCGAGGTCGGATGGAAGACCGCCGGCGTCCGGATCGAAAGGCACGGCGGCAGGCCACGCGCTCGGACTCATCGCGTCGATTCAGGTGTCAGGTGTCAGGATTGCGCCGGCTGCAGGATGAAACAGCCTCGTAATGATAACGCCGGAGTGCGGGAAAACGAAAGGGCTTCGGGGGTTACCGCGACGGAATGGTCATCCCGAGCGGGCGAGCAGAGGGATCTTGCCTGGACGTCCGTGACGCCGGCCAAGGTCGTGGCAGCTCAGACAAGATCGCTCGACTTCGGGCCCCTTCGGGGCCGTCCGCTCGGGATGACCCTTCGGGTCAGAACGACGGCCCGAACGACAGCGAAAATTGACCGCTGCGATCCGGGCGGTTGAGTGGGAACGCGTAATCGAGCCGCAATACGGTATAGAACACGTTGAAGCGCAGACCGATGCCGTAGCTGAAGAGCGGCTCACGATACAGGTACGGATCCTTGCCCTGGCGATCCCACACCAGCCTCACGTCCTCCTGTCTGTCCGCGGGACACTCGGTCTGCCGGGTGTAGCGGGCGAAGTCCCCCTCGAGGCATACCTTGTTGTCCCAGGCCAGCCCGCCGTCGAAGAAGAGGACCGCATCGATGGGCGGAAACTGCCCGATGCCGCCGAGCTGGAGCTCGGTAATGATCGGGAACCGGACCTCCAGGTTCATCAGCGCCGCGCTGGATCCGATCAATTGATCGCGCACCGGACAGGGCGAGATGGAGCGCTCCGGACCGTAGTTGCGGCTATCGCTGCACTCTTTGCTGCTCAGCTCGAAGGAGTCGCCATCGTAGCCGCGAATGAAGTAGGGCCCGCCCCAGAACAGCGCGAAGCGGTCGGCGTCCTCGCCGAAGCGGGTGAGCGCGACCATGCGGGACGCGAAGATCACCCACCGCTTGTAGTTGAAGTAGTTGCGAAAATCGACCAGTCCCTCGGCGAACTTGAAGTCGCCGAACGTGCGCGAGACCTGGAGTCGGTACCTGCGCCCGTAGACCGGGCCGGTCCAGCCGAACAGGGAGTTGTCGAACACCAGCGCGGCCGAGGGCTCGAAGAAGGCCAGGTTCCCGACGCGCTGATCCTCGTCAATGGGCTCGCCCGTGACGCCGTTCACGCCGCGGTAGAGCACATCGCGCTTGAACGACGTGGCACTCATGGCGAGCTCGATGCGGCGGAACATGCTGAACGGGTAACTGGTGCCGACCTGGGCGGTCCGGATGACATCGCGCAGGAACACGTTGGCGATATCCAGCCGCCCATCCCCACTCACGTCCGCGTAGCCACCGCCCAGATAGCGGTACAGCGGGATCTGCTCGACGGCGACGCCGTAGTTGGTGCGGTTCTTCAGGAAGCTGTAGCCGGCGAAGATCATGGCGTCGGAGAACGAGCCGTTGATGTTGCCGGCGAGCAGGATATTGTGGTCACCCAGAATGTCGCTGAGCGCGATGAAGCTGCCGCCGTAGACCCCGTTGCCGTAGTAGCCGCCGACCTGTGCGCCAATGGTCGGCCGGCCGACCAGATCGGGCGAGAACTTCACGTTGTAGTCGACGATATCGAAGCTGCTCGTATCGGGGAGCGACAGTTCGGCACTGTCCAGCAGCGCGACCACCGAGACGGGCGCGGCCTGTGGCGGCGCGTTCGGCCGGAGCGCGCTCGGCCGGAAGTTCGAGCCCTGACGGTAGAGCGACGTCACCAGGCCCACGACCCGGCCGGTGTCCGGCACCGCGCCGACGCCGCCGGCGGCGCTGTCGGCCTCCTCGCGGACCGCGATGCGAGGCACCTCCGGCGCAGGCACATCCGGCACGGGCGTCCGGGGCAGCACGAGCGGGTCCGCGATCGCGTAGATGTTGTAGCCCGCCTCCTCGAAATAGACGAAGAGCAGGCGTCCGTCGCGGCCCCAGGACAGCGCGGGGCTCAGCGGCGTGATCGCGATGACACCCGAGAGGAAGTTGCTCAGGCGCGAGAGCTCGCTCCGGTCCAGGTCGAACAGGTAGAGATCGTTGGTGCCGCCCCGGTCGCTGACCCAAACGAGCGAGCGCCCGTCCGGCGCCCAGGCGGCGTTGATGTTCTTCCCGCTCTCCTGCTGCGGCAGGATCTCGATGCGGCCGTCCTCCAGCCGGTAGAGCGCGACGCGCAGATTGCCGTAGCTCAGGCGGTCCAGGTCGGCGCCCGGGCCGCGGTCGGTCGTAAAGGCGATCGTCCGCCCGTCCGGCGACCAGGCGGGGAGCAGGTCGGCCCAGGGGTCGTCCGTCAGGCGCTCCAGGTTGCCCTCGAGGTCGGTGACGAACAGATCACTCAGCCCACCATCGATGCCGGTGAAGACAATGCGGCGGCCGTCCGGTGCCCAGCTCGGGTTCGCGATGCCGTTCAGCTCGAAGCGCAGCCGGCGCACGAGCCGGCCCCTCTCGACATCGAAGACGTAGAGCGCATCCTGCCCGCCCGTCTGCGCGCTGAAGGCGAGGGTGCGGCCGTCGGGCGAGAACGCGGCGGATGAGCTCAGGAAGCGCAGCGACTCGAAATCCGGCTGCCGCGCCGCCTCGATGAGCTTCCGCTTCACCTTGCCCGTGCGCGCGTCCGCCAGCCACAGGTCGAAGAAGAACCCGTCCCGCTGCGACAGGAACGTCATCCAATGGCCGTCGGGGGAGACGGCCGGCGCCAGGAACCACGGGTCTTCCAGCTTCTTGTGCGCGGTCAGCCGCCGGGCGATCGCGTCCGGCCGCTGGTATTCGGTGACCTCGGGGAGGTGCGTCTTCCGCACCGCGGCCGTCCACTCGCTGCTCAGCTCCTCGAGCGAGAGGCCGAGCGTGGAGCTGAAGGCGCGCTCGATGCCGACGCGCGGCGATTTCTGCAGCAGGATGCCGATGACTTCGTCGCCCCATTTCGAGCCGACGTACGCCCACAGCGCCTGGCCGAAGCGGTACGACAGGTAGTCGTCGCGCCGGCTCATGTCGGCAATGGTGCGCAGATAGCCGGACAGCACGGCGTCGCGCAGCCAGGCGGCCGTGTGCGGATCGATGCGGCCGAGCGACAGGTACTCGGCCATCCCCTCCATGAACCAGAGCGGCGGCCGGCCGGCGAACGGGGTGGCGTCGCTGATGACGCCGCGCCGGTAGATGATGTCGAACTGGAACGCGTGCACGAGCTCGTGCGTAAGTACGTGCTCGAACTCCGCGTACGAACCGTTGAACGGGATGACGACGCGGTTTTTGAGCGGATCCGCGAAGGCGCCCGTGCCCTCCTCGATGAACTCCGGGCTGGTATTGGTCTGCTGGAACTCGGCGTGCGACGCGTAGAGGACGATCGGCTTGCGCTCCTTGAACTCGTGCTGGAGGATGCGCGAGAGTCGCGCGTAGGCGCGCTCCGCGATGCGCGCCGCGTCCAGCGCGGCCCGCCGCTCCTGCGGATAGAAGTAGAGGTCGAAGTGCTCCGTCTTGATGATCTGGAAGTCGAAGGAGCGGTACTGGACCTTGTTGCGGCCGAAGTGCTGCGCGGGCGCCTCCGCGGGTCGTAGGGCCAGCAGGCAGCCGAGGGCGAGCACGGCGGTGAAGAGGCGCTGCGTCATGGGGGTCCCCCTACGCCTCCAGGACGTGCATGGGTGCATCGCCCCAGAGACGCTCGAGCTGGTAAAACGCGCGCGCGGCCGGGTGGAAGACGTGGACCACGAAGTCGATATAGTCGATCAGGACCCAGCGGCCGCCGCGCAGTCCCTCGACGTGATCGGGACGGATGCCCTCCTCCTTCAGCTCCTCGATGATGTGGTCCGCAATGGCTCGCACGTGCAGGTCCGAGGTGCCGTTGATGATGAGAAAGTAGTCGGTGGCGCTGGAGAGGCGCCGCAAATCCAGAACGAGCAGGTCGCGCGCTTTGCGGTCGACGGCCAGCTCGGCGGCGCGGGCCAGCTCGACCGGCAGTGCCGGCACTCTTTCGACGCTGGATCGGGACATGCCCCTGCCGGCGTCCTCCAGACGGGTTCTCGTCATGTGCTACATAGTCCGACTTCGCCGGGAAAGTTCCCGCGCGGGCAGGATTGCAGCGAACGTGCCAGG
>JACQPS010000353.1 GCA_016207445.1 Gemmatimonadota bacterium
CTGCAGGTTCTTCTGAATGCGCGCCGCGCACGCCGCGCAGCTCATCCCCGCGATCGGGATGGTGAGACGCGCAGACTCGCCGCTCGGCCTCGGCGCCGGTCGTGCGGATGATGGCGAGGCGTCCATCTCTCTCCCTTCAGCGTGCATGCCGGTACATCAGCTCGAGCACCTCCTGATACGTGCGCTCCGCCTGCCGCGGGCTCCCGGACCGCAACGCATCCGTGACGCAGTGCTCCAGGTGGTTGCGCATCAGCAGCTTCCCGACCGAGCGCAGCGCCTCGTGCACCGATGCGACCTGCGTCAGGATATCGGTGCAATAGCGACCCTCCGCCACCATCCGCTGCAGCCCCCGCACCTGCCCCTCGATCTTCTTCAGCCGCGCCAGCGCCCGCGCCTGCAGTTCCGCGTCCACGCCGGCCGCCTGCCTCCGCTGCGGGCTCATACCCTACCCCCCTAGGCTATATACCCCCGCAAGCTAACACGGCTGTCAAGGCCGGGCGGGTCAGCCTTCCATGGGCACGGGGGCCCACCCCTCGACGTAGCGCAGCAGGGTGTGGTTTTCGATCGAGCGGAACCACTGGTCGTGCAGTTGCTTGCCGGTGGGGTCGTGGAGGAGCCAGTCGCGGAAGCGGTTGGCGGCGGCGGCGTCGGTCCAGTACGCCTCGTTCACGTACTTGGGGCGCTCCTTGACGGGCTTGGGGTTGGTGTAGGGGCCGGTGAAACCGTCCAGCAGGATCCAGGTCTTGCGGTCGCGGCAGCCGAACTGCTTGGCTGCGGCCTCCAGCTTCGCGTCGAGCCACTCGATGAAGGAGGCCTCGTGCACGCCGGGTTTGATGTTGAAGAGGTGTACGACGCGGATCATGGCTTCCTCCTGCGCACGAGCTGGACGAGGCGGCGGAGCGGGTCGTAGTGGCGGTCCACGACGCGCTCCTTGAGCGGGATGATGGCGTTGACGGTGATGCGGATGCTCTCGGGACACACCTCGGTGCAGCAGTAGGTGATGTTACAGAAGCCGATGCCGCCCTCATCCTTCACGTAGTCGACGCGGTCCTGCACATCGAGCGGGTGCGTCTCGTAGGCGGCGGCGCGAACCAGGAAGGCGGGTCCCATGAAGCCATCGTGCTTGCCATGCGTGCGCAGGACGTGACAGACGTCCTGGCACAGGAAGCATTCGATGCAGCGCTTGAACTCCTGGGCGCGCCGGACCTCGTACTGGTACATGCGCCAGGTTCCATCCTCGAAATCCGGGCGGCGCGGGCGGCGCGGAACCCGAGGATGAAGACCATCATCAGGAGGGCCGGCGAGAAGCGCCACCACGTCCATTCCGCGACCCGCACCTCGATCGGGCACTGCGCAGCCAGGCACGGCGAATAAAAGGGCGAGAGATAGGGGAGCCCGATCTGGAACGCGTGGTAATTCTTCCCCTGGAAGATCGCCCACGTCGCGTACGCACCGGAGACCGCCAGCACCAGCGCGGTCGTGAGCGGCGCAGTCCACCAGCGATCGCGGCGCTGCGTCGCTCCGAGCCGCTCCCGCGGGATCGCTCCGGCCGCTGTAGCCATCCTCCCCCTTCGGCGACAGAGGTTCGGGATGCTCAGATCCGGGTTGTCGTTGAGAAACCGCGGCGGGAACGTAGACGGCGCTGCAGGATGGTGTCAAGGAACGGAACAACCAACACAATTCACCGCAAAGGGCGCAAAGATCGCAAAGCCTTCGCGCGCGATTCGGCGGATCCTGCGAGAACCGAAACTCCTTTCTTTGAGTTTTGGTCGCCCGGCTCCGCTCGGTTCTCGCGTTGGCTACCTTTGCACTCTTTGCGGTCGTTGCGGTGAATGTTTTGTGGTCTATCCCGAATCTCAGGTACCGTAGACCGCGTCGATCTGCGCGCGGATCTCGTCGAGCGAGCGGCCTTCCTGGTGCAGCCGGTAGGCCAGGGCCGCCTCGCCGAGGCAAATGTCGCAGCGAGCGGCGTGGTCGCTGTGGAAGCAAGTCAGGAGCGAGCGGTGCCCCGAGTGCTTGGAGCACTCGCAGTAGCAGTAGAGGCCGTCCAGCAGCTCGGGGATCCGGCGGGCATCGAAGTAGACCTGCGCGATCCCGGGGACCTCGGCGTACCGCTGCGCGGGCATGATGCTGTCCGCGCCGATGGCGGCGCGGGGCTGCGGATGCGTGTGGGCCTCCGCCGCGCGCACCACGAAGATGCGGTATCCGGCCGCCGCCGCCGCCAGCGCCAGCAGCAGTACAAGCACGTAGTTGCGCCAAACGGCGAGCGGGCGGACGAAGGGCGCCCGATCGCCGGTCGCCGCCGCCGCGGGCCCAGCGGGCCGCTTCCGCTGCTTCTTCTGCATGTCCAGCTCCGTGAGAGGTACGTCCTGGTAATACGCGCGCAGGGGGCAGAGGATCCCGCGCCTGGGCCGATCACGCAAACGCCTCTGGCACGGGTTCTGAACCCGAGCCGGTGCGAGATGGCGTACGAGCAGCCAGAAACCTGGTGGCGGCGGGTCGGCTCTTCGACACGCGGCTTTCACTATGTGAGACCGGATGGCGCGGTGCGCGCCCCGGCCGCGCTGCGGCGGATCCGTGCGCTCAGGGTCCCGCCGGGCTGGACGGACGTGCACATCGCGCCCGACCCGCGCCGTGAGCTGCAGGCGTGGGGACGCGACCGCGCTGGCCGCAAGCAGTACATCTACAGCGCCGCACGCGTCGCGAAACGGGACGGGCGCAAGTGGTCGTCCGTCCTGCGGGTGGGACGGCTGCTCCCCACGCTGCGCGCGGCCACGAACGCGCACCTGTGCCGCCCCGAGCTCGACCGGGAGAAGGTGCTCGCCACCGTGGTCCGCCTCATGAGCCGCGGCTTCTTCCGCGTCGGCGGCGAGCGGTACGCGATCCAGAACCGGACGTTCGGCATCTGCACGCTGGCGAAGCGCCACGTGCGCGTCGAGGGCCCCAACCTGGTCTTCCGCTACCGCGGCAAGCGCCGCAAAGAGCAGCGGCAGATCGTCGCGGACACGCCGCTCGCCCGCATCGTCGATGAGCTGCTCGACCTCCCCGGCAAACGCCTCTTCCGCTACCGGAACGGCAACGGCACGGTCTCGAACCTGACGGCGCGGCTGGTCAACACCTACCTGCTCGCGGTCCTGGGGGGGCGCTGCACCTCGAAGGACCTGCGCACGTTCGGCGGCACGGTCCGCGCCGCGACCATTCTGGCCGAGCTGGGCCCGCCCGTGAGCGAGCGCGAGGCGAAGAAGCACCTGTCGCTGTGCTGCCGGCTCGTCGCCCAGGATCTCGGAAATACGCCGGCCATCTGCCGCAAGGCGTACATCCATCCGGCCGTGCTGGGCGGCTACGAGCACGGCCGCACGATCGAGGCGGTGATGCGCAAAGCGCCCCGGCCGCTCGAGGCGCGCGAGCCGCCCGGTTTCTACCCCGAGGAGGCGGCGCTCATGCGCTTTCTGGAGCGATACGGGTGAAGGGCGCGCTTACACGAATGCCAAAAGCTGTGCGAGGATACTGGTAGAGGTGCTACGCCCGCTTCCGCGCCGGCTCCGGCTGCAGCTGCCGCCGCTCCGGCGCCGACGTGGTCCACAGGAGATACTGCGCGCCGCGTTGCCGCAGCACCGGCAGCGATACGTTGTAGACCGGGATGCCCTTGGGTGTGCGGCCCTCGTGCGTGCCGCCGTGCGCGTGGCCGTGGAAGATGACGGTGGCCCCGTGCGTCTCGAGGGGGTCCAGCAGGCGCGACGAGCCGAGGAACGGGTAGATCGCCTCGGGCTCTCCCTTGAGCGTGTCCAGGATGGGCGAGTAGTGCATGAGCACGACCCGGGTCTCCGCCTGCAGCGTGCGCAGCGCGTTCTCCAGCTTGAGCGATTCGTCGATCGCGGTCTGCACGAAATCCTTGATCAGCCGCTCCCCGAACGGCGCCAGGGTGCCGCGCCCGAAGCCGCCGGCGAACCCCTTCGTGCCCACGAAGCCGACGCCGTCGATCCTGACCTGATCGCCATCCAGCAAGTGCGCACCGCGGTCGCGCAGCATGGCCGCGAGCTCCTCGGTCGCCTCAGCCTCGTAGTCGTGATTGCCCAGCACCGCCACGATCGGGATCTCGACGCCCGCGATCTCCTCGATGAACGCGCGCATCTGCTCGGGCCGCCCGTGCGTCGTCAGGTCACCGCACAGCACCAGCACGTCCGCGCTGCGCGCGGCATCGGAGAACAGGTCGACGAGCGTGCCGCGCGCCGCACCGTCGAAGTGCAGATCGCCGACGGCCGCGATGCGCAGCAGCCTGCCGCCCTGCGCCTCATGCTCCCTGGACGAACTTCTTGTCATCCCAGACATCGCTCCGGACGATCTCCCCCACCCGGGGGTCCCGCCGCGCCGCCGCCACGGTCGGCGTGCGCGGGTCGCGGAACCCCCACTCGTTCACGTCGATCGCGAACGAGAACCGGGAGACGAGCGTACCCCGGAAGCTGCACGGGTCGTGACTGGCGTCCGTGTCCTCGTACGCCCGCTCGTACAGATCCTCGCGCACCGACGGCGGGATGCATTCCCGGTGGCCGGGATAGACGTAATCGAAGAAGTGGAGCTGCGCGAGCAGCAGGCGCCAGTGATCGCCGCTGCGCTCGAGCAGCCGCTCCCAGTCCAGCTCGCGGCCGCGCACGACCAGCAGGTGGGCCATATCGGAGATATCCGTGCGGTGCCGCTCCGAGATGAAGAGGCGGTGCCAGATGAGCTCCTCGGGCGGCGCCACCCGCACCGGCGTCGCGGCCAGGATCGCGGGGCGCGAGTGCCGGTACCAGTCGGCGTCGATGAAGTGCAGCCCGTTGCCCATGCCGAAGATCAGGTCGACCATCGCCTCGTCGCGGTACGCCTTGGCCAGCCAGTGCGCCTGCTCGAGCACGGTGTGAAAGCCGGCGGCGCGCAGCGCGCGCGCGGCCGCCACGACGTGCGCCGGCTCGAGCAGCACGTCGAGGTCCTTCGTCTGCCGGTAGATGCCGGTGTACTCGTAGATCGCGTACAGGCCGCTCACGACGTAGGCAATGCCGGCCTGGTTCAGCGTCGCCAGCGCCAGGCGGTACACCTCGCGCTCCGCCTCCGGAATCCAGAATTCGCCGTGCGTCAGCGATTTCCGCTCTTCGCGCGTGAGGTAGGCCGTCTCGGGCATCGCGGCCTTCCGCCTCGGAGGCGCGCCGTACCGGCTCTTGCGTCGGTTGCGCACACAGCCTCTCGCGTTCTCCCGCCACCCGGCTCCGCCGCGCGCTCGCGCAAGGATCGGGCCGATGCCGCGTCGATCGTGGGCAGGGCCGCCTTCCCCACCCGGTCGGCCCGCGCTACCTTGACCCGCATGCTGGGCGACTGGAAGCGCGCGTGGCGCGACGCCGTCGAGAACTTCCGGCGCGAGCTCGACGCGGACGACGTCGGCCCCGAGGCCGCCGGGGACCGCCGGCTCGCGGCCATGCGCCGCGACCTGGCCGCGGCGCGCACGGAGGTGCGGCGGCTGGATCAGGAGCTGGCGCGCGTGCGCGAGCAACTCGAGCAGGAGCGGCAGGAAGAGCAGAACTGCCGCCGCCGCGAGGGTCTCGCGCGGCAGATCGCCGACGAGGAGACCGCCCGTCTGGCCAGCGAGTTCGCGGGCCGGCACGCCGAGCGTGCCGCCGTGCTCGAACGCAAGGTGGAGGTGCTGGCCGCCGAGCAGGCGCTACGCGCCCGCGATCTAGCGGAGATGGAGGCCGCGCTGCGCACGCGCGTGGCGGCACGCGGGCTCGAGCTGGACGAGGAGCGCGACGATGCCGAGTTCCGGCGCCTCGAGCAGGAGGCGAAGGAGCGCGCGGCGGCGCAGCGGCTGGAAGAGCTGAAGCGGCGAATGAACCACAGTTAACAGTTCACAGTTCACAGTTGACAGTTGCTATGACGCGCGGTGGCGCGGTCGCTCCATCACTGTTAACTGTCGACTGTAAACTGTCGACTTCTGCTCACTGACCCACCAACGCCTCCGCCGCCTGCGCCCGCTCCAGCAGCGGCGCGGCGACGCGCAGGATCTGCCGGTTCGGGTCGGTGGGGTCGCCGGGGCGGAGCAGCGTGCCGCTGCTGTACGTGCCCGTCGCGGGCGCGGCCAGTACCAGCGCGACCGTGATCGCGGCGGAATCGCCGGGCGCGAGGCGCAGCGGTCCAGCGCTGACCGAGATGCGAAGATCGTTCGGGTCCGTGGGGGCGTAGCCAATGCGCGGATGCGCGTGGTTGCCCGCCACCGACTGCGTCGCACTCAGCCAGTACCAGCCGTCCGGCTCGTTTGCATCGCCCGCCCCCCAATCCACCCCGATGCCGCTGATCTCGCGCGGCCAGCCGTTCAGCAGCATGGTCGTGCCGGCGGGCGCCTCGAGCAGGCGCAGGCCGATCAACCCCGGCTGCCCGGCGAAGCCGCCGGCGAAGATCGGCTCGTGAAAGTCGCTGTCGTAGAGGAAGGCGAGGTTCAGATCGGCGTCGTAGCTGATCAGGTCGTCCTCGGAGACGCCGATGTCGCCGTCCAGAGCGAACCCGACGTAGCTCGCCTCGTACGTGATGCCCGCGGGCGGCGCGACGGGGTCCATGGCGCGGTAGGCCTTCGTGGCGCTCACGTTGCGGAAGACGAGCCGAAAGACGACGACGTCGTCCACCGTCGAGCGCGCGAGCACCCGCTGCGCGATGGCGATCCCGCGCACGGTCGGCAGGCTCAGGGCTGCGCTCGTCGGGAGCACCCACGCCGTCTGCTCCAGCGTGAGGTCCCCTCCCGTTCCTGTCAGCGACGGCGCGGGCCGGCCCGCCAGATAGCGCGAGTCGTAGGGTCCCAGGCCGACGGTGTCGGCTCCCTCCGGCACGACTGCCGCGAACACGGGCGCGCCCACGGAGGCGTAGCTGTTGCCCGTCGGGCCGGGCCAGAGCAGCCCCGCGCCCTGGCCCTCGATGTAGAGGAAGAGCCCGGCCGGATTGGTCGCGAAGCGGATCCGGTTCGGTTCGAGGTAGCGCGTGATCTCGGGGCAGGTGGTGCCGCAGCGCAGCAGCAGTGAGCCGAACAGCTCCGACAGCGTGCTCGCGACCACCTGCACCCGCGCGGTGAAGCCGTAGGTAAGGCCGGCCGTGTCCAGCAGCACGCGCACCTCGTGCTCGCCTGCCTTGACGTCGCGCACCGTGTCGGGCGTGCGCAGGCCGGTCTCCCGATTGTTCACGATGATGGCGGCGCCGGGCGGATCGGAGTCGACGAACAGACCGCCCTCGGGACCGGGACCCGTCGGCCGGTCGGGCTCGCGGCAGCCGGCCAGAGCGATCAGCGCCAGCGCCGTCGCGAGAATCCGTGAAGACATGCTTCTGCTCGCACGCCGGCGCGCTCGTGCGCCGGCCACGCTCGTAGTCGCTTCAGAAGATCGAGGCCCGGAAAGCTCGCCGGCCGGCGCGCACCCGTCAATGGGCGCGCGCAGCGCAGCCATGGGCCCGATTCCATGAGGGCTCCACCCCCAGGACAAGAACGTTCGAGGCGGGAAAAATCCGACGACTTCTACTTTCTCGGAGAGTGCGCCGCCCGGGCGGCGGCGGTAACTTCCGGCGGCATGCTCTGGAGGATGCAATGAAGAACACCGTTCGCGTCGGACTCATCGGCTCGCAGTTCATATCC
>JACQPS010000350.1 GCA_016207445.1 Gemmatimonadota bacterium
GCTGTTCTGAGACAGATACGAGCTCTGTGCTCCCACCTCGTAAACTTGCACGGCCCCCGCCGCCACGGCGCGGACGCGCGCGCCGATCGCCTGCCGATTGCTGCGCGTGCCCTCCAGGCTGAGCTCGAGCCAGTGGTTTCGATTCCCTCCATCGTTCCGGAGCAGAACGGGCCGCCCGCCGTGGTTCACGATGAAGGCATCCATGTCCCCATCGTTGTCGTAGTCGGCGACGGCGGCCCCCCGCCCGACACGCTCCTCCCGGAAGTAGGGCCCCGCCGCGGGCGAGACGTCGTAGAAGCCCTCCTTCGGGCCGCGGTTCCAGAAGAGCTGGTCGCGCATCGGCACGAGGAGTTGAGGCGTATCCGGCCGCTGGAACGTGCTCCCGTTCACGACCAGCAGGTCCGGTCGTCCATCGTTGTCGTAATCGAGGAACGAGGTTCCCCAACCGATGAAGTCGAGGGCGATTTGCCCGAGCCCCCAGCGGTCGGCCTCATCCATGAACTGAAGCGGATGGCTGGCGGGTGTTTCCAGCGAGACGAACTGCCGGCGCAGCTTGCTGTCGTAGAGCGCATTCTCCTGGGCGATCCAGTGCGTGATGAAGATGTCCGTATCGCCGTCCCCGTTCCAGTCACCCAGCGCCAGGCCCATGGCTCCGCGGTAGTCGGCCACCAGCGCCCCATGGCTCACATCGCTGAAGGTCCCGTCCCTGCGGTTGTGGTACAGGACGTTGTCCGAGACATCGTTGGCCACGTAAAGGTCGGGCCAGCCGTCTTCATCGAGGTCGGCCCAGGCCGCCGACAGGCTGCGGCCTTCGGCGCCGGCGACGCCGGCGGCCTGCGCCACCTCCGCGAAGGTGCCATCCCCCTGGTTGCGGTAGAGCAGGTTCCGCTCGGGCTCGAAGGCGGACGGATTCAGGTTGGCAGGGACGTCCACGTCGTACTGGCGCGAGCTGCCCGCGGAAGCCGCGGGGTCGTACGTCACGTAACCCGTGATGTACAGGTCGAGGTCACCGTCCCGGTCGTAGTCGGCCCACGAGGCGCCGGTCCAGAAGCCGCTGGGAGCCGCGAGGCCGGCCTCGCGAGTGGCGTCCCGGAAGGCCCCGTCGCCCCGGTTCCGGTACAGAACGTTCGTCCCGTACGCGCTGACGAGCAGGTCGATGCGGCCATCGCCGTCGTAGTCGCCCCAGGCCGCCCCCATCCCCCAGCCGCGCAAAGCGACGCCGGCCTCCTCCGCCACCTCCCGGAACGTGCCGTTGCGCTCGTTGTGGTAGAGGGCGGCGCGGGCCGGGGAAGCGGCGACCTGTTCCGGCGAGAGCCCCAGGGCACCGACCATGTTCACCACGTACAGGTCGAGCCAGCCGTCGCCGTCGTAGTCCCCCCAGGCGGCGCCGGAACCCATGTCCTCGGGGAGCTGGCTCGAGCGGCGGCCGGAGAAGTGGAGGAAGCGGATTCCCGCGTCTTCCGTCACATCGGTGAAGGCGACTCGCGGGTGGTCCGCGGGCAGGTCACGGGCGAGCTCGGCGGTCAGCCCTTCCACCGCTTCCCCCGGCCGGTACGGCTCGCCGTCCCGAACGGCGGCGAATACGAAGACGGCGGCGGCCGCTGCGAACAGCAGGGCGAAGCCCGCCGTCACGGCCGCAAGGCGCTTTCGCCGGGGGAGCCGCCGCCACTTCGTGCGCACTACTCAACTCTGCGGTGCGAGGACCGGGATCGTCGCCTCGTCCTCGGACATTACGGTGACGGGCGCACTGACGCCCGCCGCGTCGCCGAAGAGGAAGTTCAGCAGGAACTGGTCGAACTTGCGGTACAGGAGCTGAACGGAAACGTGCAACTGCCCCACCGGCTGCCCGGGTGCGTGGAACGTATGGTCCTCCTGCACCGGCGCCTCGCCCAGACGGATCCCGCGCGCCCCGCCCGTCTCCCCTGGGATGCCGACGCTCGCGGGGCAGGGGAAGGAGAACTCCGCGCGGTCCGAGAAGCCGGGGAAGACGGCGCGCCGGTAGCGCACCCCGACCATCTCCCAGAGGTTGTGGCGGTCGATCAGGTTTCCGTACTGGTCGACGGGCTCCGCCTTGAAGATGAACGAGCCCGGCTCGATGAAGTGGCGCGCGTCTCGGCGGCCTGACTCGTACACCACGTTCCCCGTCTGATCCCTCACGGTCACCTGGAGCCACGCCTGGATGATGTCCAGGGGGCCCGTGGGGAAGTCGTGCCCCACCTTGTTGTTCGTGATCGCGACCTGGATCTTCACTTCCTCGCCCGGCCTCACCTGCCCGGGAACGACCAGCTCGATCGGCACCGCGGGGCCTAGCTTCCACTTCTCGGCGATCTCCGGGATCTCGATCTCGCCGCGCAGCCACTGCTCGGTGAGCCGCGTATGCTCCTCGGCCCCGGGCAGCTTCAGCACCACCGGCATCATCTGGTTCGCCGCCAGGAAGCGGTGGCTGCGGTGCCTCCGGTCGTCGGGCGACCGGTTGTAGTCCAGGTCGTCCCCGTCGGCGGGATCCGAGGATTCCACCAGGGGCATGTGACATTCCCGGCACTCGATGGTCCTGGTGGGATCACCCGGGTGGTTCCAGCGGCTCTTGCGCCAGTTGTCGAACTGATTCTGGAGCTGCACCCATCCCACGCGGTTGATCTCCTCGTCGATGAACTGCTTGTGGCAGGCGGCGCAGAATTCCGGGCTCTTGAACAGCTTGTGCTGGAGCGACTCCACATGGTAGCGCGGGTAGGCCCGAATCAGGAAATCGCGGACGAATCGTGGGGCCGCCCCCTCGTGCAGCTCGAACATGTATCGCCCCGGCTGCGTGATCACATAGGCGGCGTTCCCCTTGACGTCCGTTTCCTTGATGGCGTGGCAGACGATGCAGGATACTCCCTCCTGGTAGCCGGCCAGGTTCGTGAGTTCCTGCGTGAAGACGTTTTTCGTTCCCGAGAACAGCGAGATGGGGTCGTGGCAGCCGCCGCAATAGCGGGTGGATTCGGGCCCGTTCTGCTCCGCCATCACGGACTGCACCTTCTGGAAGCCCACATCCATTGCGGAGTAACGGTGCGCACTGACCTGCCATTCCTGGACGATGGCTTCGTGGCAGCCGGCGGTGCCGCACGACTCGGAGCCGGCCAGGCTGCGCGAGTCGAACGCCCCGCCCGTGCTGGTCCTGGCGAGGCTCGGGGCGAAGGGGCGCTCCTTCCCGTACAGGTAGCTGTAGTCCGCGGGGAACGCGTTCCTCAGAGGGACGGGCTCATACGCCCGCGCCGCCAGCCCGACGAGGGCCAGGAGGGCGATCGTGCCGAGCCCCGCACCGAGGGCGAGCCGCCTCTGCCCCGCCAGCACCGGCTGCACCGCCGGCTGGCGCCGCGCCCGTCGCGCGCGCACGATCGGCACGATCAGATGCGGCGCCACGGCGGCCACGAGCGCCAGCGTGGCCACGATGTGGGCCAGATCCCAGCCGTAGCCGATGCGGCTCCCGAAGACGGCCTGCCAGGTGAGAACGAATCCGCTGGCCAGCGCCACCAGCGTCGCGGCCATGGCGAAATAGCCGGTGAGCACCAGATGGGAGACGGGAAGCCGGTAGTAGCGCAGCCAGTGTCGCAGCTGATACCAGGCGAAAGCGCCGAAGAAGGGCAGACCTACGACGGTGTGGAGCAGCACCGTCACCTGGTTCGGAACGCTGAAGGGGAGCAGCCAGATGGAGAGACCGGTCAGCGTTTCAAAGAGGAGCAGGCCTCCAAC
>JACQPS010000357.1 GCA_016207445.1 Gemmatimonadota bacterium
ATACCGCAAGCTGCGTGATGGTTCAACGGATCGCTCGCGACCCCCCGCGACGCGCCCCGGGCCGGGCGCGGCGGCCGTGGGTAGACGAGGGAGCGAGACGAGGGAGGCGCCTTGAATCGGATCGTCGGGACAGGGCGTTACTTGCCTGAACGCGTGCTCGCCAGCGACGAGGTAGCCGCGCGCGCTGGTGTGACCGCCGCCTGGATCGTGCGCCGCACCGGGATCCGCGAGCGGCGCATCGCCGCGGACGGTGAGGGCTCGGCCGCGATGGGCACGGCCGCCGCCCGGCGTGCACTCGAGGCGAGCGGGCTCGCCGCCGAGGAGGTCGGGTTGATCCTGGTCGCGACCTCGACGCCGGACCATCTGACGCCGCCGACCGCTTGCGAGATCCAGGCCGCCGTTGGCGCCTTCGGCGCGGCCTGCTACGACATCGAGGCGGGCTTCGCCGGCTGGATCTACGCGCTCATTACCGCGGACGCGCTGCTACAAGCAGGCGTCGCCCGCAGCGCGCTCGTCGTCGGCGTCGAGAAGCTCTCGACGGTCACCGATTGGTCCGATCCGGCCACGGCGCCACTGTTCGGCGATGGCGCGGGCGCCGTCGTGCTGCGCGACGATGGAGACGGTCTCGGCGTTCGCTCGACGTCGTGGTGGGCCGATGGGCGGCTCGCCGGCGCCCTGCTCCGCCCGGCCGGCGGCGCGCTGCGCCCGTTCGATGAGCGCGTGCTGGAGGAGCGGACGCACCTGCTGCGCATGGAGGGCACGCGCCTGTTCCGGCAGGCCGTGCGCACGATGGCCGGACAGGCACGCACCGCGCTGGAGCGCGCGCGGGTCCGGCTGGAGCAGGTCGAGCTCGTCGTGCCGCACCAGGCCAACCTGCGCATCATCGAAGCGGTGGCGGCCGAGCTCGGCGTTTCTCCCGAGCGAATGGTCGTGAACATCGATCGCTACGGGAACACCGGCGCCGCCACGATCCCCATCGCCCTGGACGAGGCCCTCAGCGGCGGCACGTGGGGTACGGTGCTGCTGGTCTCATTCGGTGCGGGCGCGACGGCCGGCGCGGCCGTGCTCTGCTGAGCCGCTAGGGTCGTTGCTTCGTTGTGTCGCGCGGTGCCCCCGGCCGCATCATGCCCGGCATCATGCCCGGCATGGGCTCGCCCATACCACCCATCATCATGCGGTGGCACATTTGCATCATTCCCATCATCCCCATCATGCCGCCCGGGCCGCCCATGCCGTGCATGCCGCCCATGACCCTGGGCCCGCCCAGCGCCTCGAGGCGCGCGCGCTGCTCGGCCGTGAGCGCCTGCCGGGCGTCACGCCGCGCCTTCAGGTGCTCGAGCGCAACCTCGGTGCGGAGCTTTTCCAGCCGCTCCAGCGGCACCCGGGCCCTGTCCAGGTTGATCTCGGGCGAGCTCGCCTCCAGCAGATCCGCGCGCGCTCGCATGAGCGCTGGCTCCCGGCTGCGTACCGCCTCGCGCTCCGCCGCTGCAATCGCCTCGAGCCGCTTCACCTGGTCTGCCGTGAGCCCCAGCCGCTCGCGGTGCGCGAGCGCGGCGGCCGCGCCCCCGGCGTGGCCCGCGCCCATCATCGGGCAGCCGGCCATGGCCATCCCCATCATCCCGGGCCCGTGCTGCGGCTGCGGCTCCTGGGCGGAGAGCGAGCGCGCCGCGGCCAGCACGAGTGCCAGCGCGAGTCCGGCCACGCCCCTCGTTGCCCATGCTCCGCGTTCTCCGCGTCTGCGGGTGATCATGATGCTTCCTCCTTTCACATGCGCATTTGCGACGTCACGGCCATACCCATTTGACGCATCCCGCGATTGAAACGTGAAATCTGGTCGCGACCACTTGCCCGCTGGCGTGAGAAGCTGCTCGCAGTTCAGTCCCCGGCGCCAGCCGGCGCGAGGATCGGTTCGCCGAGGTCGGCTTCGGGCTCCAGCGCTCGCGCCCATTCGCGGCGAAGCTGCCACTCGCGCCAGACCGCGTACAGCGCCGGCACGACCAGCAGCGTGAGCACCGTTGCGCTCACCATTCCCCCGACCATCGGTGCGGCGATGCGCTTC
>JACQPS010000358.1 GCA_016207445.1 Gemmatimonadota bacterium
GCACCCGGCCGCGCGCTCCCCGCACACGCGCGCCGGACGCTTGCGCGGCTGTGCCTGGGCGAAATCGTGCCCCTGGAACGCCACGGTGCGCACTGGCAGCTCCTGGGCCGTTTCGTCGCCCACCACGTTGCCGACCAGGCCGCGGTGCGCTCGCTGAACTTCCTGGCGGAAACCCTCGAACGCGATGCGTAGACTGATCCTGGGCACAGCCGGCCACATCGACCACGGCAAGACCACGCTGATCCGGGCGTTGACCGGGATCGACACGGATCGACTGCCCGAGGAAAAGCGGCGCGGCATCACCATCGATCTGGGTTTCGCCAACCTGCCGCTCCCGGACGGCAGCGAGCTGGGCATCGTGGACGTGCCCGGCCACGAGGCCTTCGTCCGCAACATGCTGGCGGGGGCGACCGGCATCGACCTGGTGCTGCTCGTGGTGGCTGCGGACGAAGGCATCATGCCGCAGACGCGCGAGCACCTGGCCATCGTCGAGCTGCTGGGCGTACGCGGCGGGGTCGTCGCGGTGACCAAGACCGATCTGGTCGAACCGGACTGGCTGGAGCTGGTCCTCGAGGAGCTGCGCGCCGAGCTGGCGAAGACCGTATTCGCGCAGGCGCCGATCGTCGCCGTCTCTGGCACTTCTGGTGTCGGGCTGGACGAGCTCAGGGACGCGCTGCGTCGCGCCGCGACCGAGATCGAGGAGCGCAGCGCCGACGACCTCTTTCGGCTGCCCGTCGACCGTGTGTTCACCGTCCGGGGCACGGGCACCGTCGTGACCGGTACCGTCTGGAGTGGTGGTCTGTCGAAGGACCAGGCGGTGCGCGTGCTGCCGCAGGGCGTGGCCGCGCGCGTACGGGGAACTCAGGTTCACGGCCACGAGGTGGACGGCGTATCGGCGGGGCAGCGGGCGGCCGTGGCGCTGGCAGGGGTGGAGCGGGAGCAACTGGAGCGAGGTTGCGTGCTGGTGGTGGATCCCGAATGGCAACCCACACGGATGCTGATCGCGCGGTTGCGCCTCATCCCGGAGACGCCCTGGAGCATACGGCCGCGGCAACGCCTGCGCTTCCATCTGGGGACGGCCGAGGTGATGGCCCGCGCGGCCCTCCTGGAGGGCAGCGAGCTGGGGCCCGGGGAAGAGGGGTGGGTACAACTCCGGCTCGAGGCGCCGGTCGCGGCGCGGGCGGGCGACCGCTTCGTGGTTCGCTCCTATTCGCCCATGACCACCATCGGCGGCGGCTGGATTGCCGAGCCGCTACCCGCCAAGCGCAAGCGCCTGACGGCGGTCGAGCGTGAGCGGTTGACCACCATTCTGACTGGCACCGTGGAGGATGCGGTCGCCGCCCGCGTGCGCGGCAGCGGCTGGCAAGGCATCCACGCCGCGCGCCTCCCCATCGAGGTCCCGCACCGCCCGCGGGAAGTGCACGAGGCAGTGCGACGCCTCGAGCACACGGTGCTGCTGCGCCTGGGCCAGCAACTCTTCCCGGCGGAGCTCGCGGCGGAAGCCCGGGCCCTCCTGATGGAGGCTGTCTCCCGCTTCCACGCTCAGGATCCGCTGCGGCCCGGCATCGACCGCGAGGAGCTACGACGCGCTCTACCCGCGCAGGCTGCGCCCGCCCTGGCGGAGGCTGTGCTCGAAGCACTCCTCTCCGAGGGAACTCTGCAAGCGCGCGGCGGCACCGTCGCGCGCGCCGGCTTCCTGCCTACCCTCACGCCGGATCAGGCCCGTGCCCGCGACCAGTTGCTCGCGGCCTTCGAGTCGGCCGGCCTCGCCCCGCCCGGTCTCGACGAGCTGCCCCAGCCGCTGCGTAGCAGGAGCGACCTGTGGCCCCTCTTGAAACTGCTCGAGCTCGACGACCGTATCGTCCAACTGGCAAACGAGTTGTACATCGCTACCGCCGCACTCGATCGCGCCGTGGAGGCGCTGCGCCAGCACCTCACGGGCCGCGCCGGACTCACCCCGGCCGACTTCAAGCAGGTACTTCCGGTCTCCCGCAAGTTCCTCATTCCGCTGCTCGAGTACTTCGACCGGACGGGCATCACCGCCCGGCGCGGTGATGAGCGCTCGCTGCGCACACCGGCTGAAACTTCTGTTTCGGGCCCGGCCGCTGGCGGAGCTTGACCCTTTCCGGGGCTGCGCCTATGATGGACGGGGCACAGGCTTTCAGACCAAGCTCGGGAGGCGTATCGCAACTTCGCTACGGCACGGT
This sequence comes from Gemmatimonadota bacterium, assembly GCA_016207445.1. Taxonomy (GTDB): domain Bacteria; phylum Gemmatimonadota; class Gemmatimonadetes; order Longimicrobiales; family RSA9; genus JACQPS01. The sequence goes on from JACQPS010000358.1 coordinate 2,208, forward strand.
AGCACTGTGCGGAGGTGACGATTGAGACGCGGCAGTAGCGTCGGTGTCATCCTCCTTCTCGCGTTCGGTGCGGTCGCGGGCCCCCTGGGGGCGCAGGAACCGGGGGGTGCCGAGCCACCGGGCGAGCGAGATCGCGGATTCCGACTGGAGCAGAATTACCCGAACCCGTTCAACCCGACGACCCGGATTCCGTTCTTCCTGCACGAGGAGTTGTTCGAGGCCGGCGGGACGGTGCTGGTGACGCTGCGCATCTACAACGTGCTGCAGCAGCTGGTGGCAGTGCCGACCGCGCTGAATCATCCAGACGGCAACGGGGTGCCGGTGAACCGGCTGACGTATACGACCGGCGGTCGCAAGGAAGCATTTTGGGATGGACTGGACCGGTCGGGGAAGAAGGTCGCGTCGGGCGTCTATTACCTGCAGTTGCGCGTGGACTGCCTGTCCGCGCCGGCGCTCGCCAAACCACTGCGCAGCGCGCGCGGCTGCGGGACGAGTCAAGTGCGCAAGATGGTCGTGACCAAGTGAGGTCGCACCGCCAGGGCAACACCATGCGCCGGGGACCGCGCGGTTCCCGGCGCATGGTTTTGCCGCGTGGGGTCCGCGGCTAGCCGATGACGTACAGGAAACGCCCGCAGTGGTCGCAGTGCCGGATCTGGTCGTTGCGGGCGCTGTCGGTAGCCAGCGCAGTGGGAATAGAAACGAAGCAGCCGTAGCAAATCCCCTGGATGACCGGTACGACGGCCCGACCCCGGCCGGAGGCGATGCGCGCGTAGCGGTTGCGGATTGCGGGCGTGAGCTGCGCCTCCATTTCGGCGATCTTGTGATCGAGCTCCTGAACCGCCTCCTCCACGTTCACGTGGAATTCCAGCTCCTCCACCTGGCGCTCGCGCTCGGTCTCGGCGAGCTCGCGGCGCTGCGTCTTCAGGTCCTGGATCTGTAGCAGGATCTCGAGCTGCGGGTGCATACTCAAACCCCCTTTTGTTCGAGCAGGTCCAGGAACTCGTCCCGGTTCCGCAGTACGGCCAGCCGCTTCGGCACCTCGGGATCCTTCGCGAACTGCGCGATCTTCCCCAGGACGGGCAGGTACTGGTTGCTGACTTCCAGCGGTGGGGCGACGATCAGGAAGAAGTGGTGCACCGGCTGGTCGTCGATCGCCTTGAAGTCGACGCCCTCGGACTTGCGTGCGAACGCGACGCGCAGGCGGTTGACCACGAGCGAGCGGCAGTGCGGGATCGCAATGCCGCGGCCGATCCCCGTCGAACCGAGGTTCTCGCGCCGTTTCAGCATCTTGAACAGGATGCCCTCGCTCTTTTCATCCAGTTTCAGAAGTCCGATCAGCTCCTTCAGCAGGTCGTCTTTATCGTTGCTCTTGAGCTCCAGCTCGATCGCGTCTTTATGAAAAAACTCCCGTAGTTCCATACCCGCCTCCCTGGTCCGGCGAACACGCCATCACGGGCGGAGAAGATACGCGGCGCGTTTGGGGGTGTCAAAAGAACACCATGCGCGGATTGATGATAGGGCCGCTGCCGCTTAGATTCGACTCATGCCCGTCCATCTCTGGAAGCTGCTCGCTGGAGAACGCACGGCGCTCTACCTGGCACCGCAGGCGGGAGTGAGCGAGTCCCCCTTCCGCCGCCTGTGCCGCCGGTTCGGCGCGGATGTGGTCGTGAGCGAATTCGTGAGCGCGGAGGGGATCCGGCGGGGGAACGAGCGAACGCTGGAGCACCTGCGCTTCGATGATGCCGAGCGCCCGATCGGCGTGCAGCTCTTCGGCGCGGACCCTCGGGGATTGGCGGACGCAGCCGCGCTGGTGGCGGACGTGTACCGTCCGGATTTCATCGACGTCAACTTCGGCTGTCCGGTCAAGAAGGTGGTAAGCCGCAACGGCGGCTCCGGCTGCCTGCGGGACCTGGACCTGGTCGAGCGGCTTCTGCGCGCGGTCGTGCGCGCGACGCCGCTCCCCACCACGGTGAAGATCCGCAGCGGCTGGAGCGAAGAGCTGCGCGATCCGGTCGAGATCGCGCGGCGCTGCCAGGACGCCGGTGCGCGTGTGCTCACGCTGCATGCGCGCAGCCGAACGCAGATGTACTCCGGGCAAGCCGACTGGGATGAAATCGCAGCGGTGGTCGAGGCGCTCGAGATCCCGGTGATCGGCAACGGGGATGTCTGGACCGGGCAGGATGCTCGGCGCATGCGGGATCACACGCGCTGCGCGGGCATCATGATCGCACGCGGCTCGCACGGCGCACCCTGGATTTTCGCCCAGGCGCGGGCCGCACTGGACGGCGCCCGTGTGCCGGCCGATCCGGATGCGCCGGAGCGGTTCCGGGTCGTGCTCGAGCACGCGCGCAACGCGATCGCGTTCGAGCGGGACGAGGAGCGTGCGATGATCGAGTTTCGCAAGCACCTGGGGTGGTACACGAAGGGTTTGCCGGATGGACGCGTGCTGCGGCAGCGGCTCTTCCAGGTGCGTCGCCTGGCGGAAGCCGAGCGCCTGCTCCAGGCGTACCTCGCGCAGGCCGAGCGGGTCGCGGCATGACTTCCGAGGGCGTGCTCCGGCTGCTGGAGGAGGTCGCGGCGGGGCGGGCCACGCCTGCCACTGCGCTGGAGCGGCTGGCGTGGCTGCCGCTGGAGGAGGTCGCCGACTCGGCGGCAGGGAACGTCGAGCCGTACGCGCGGCTCGATCACCATCGCGTCGTGCGCACCGGGTATCCCGAAGCCGTTTTGTGCGCGGGGAAGACGCCCGAGCAGGTCGTGGAGATCTGCGGCCGGCTCGCGGAACGCGGCCACGGCTTTCTGGCGACGCGCGCGGATGAGCCTGTGCGGGATGCGCTCGCCCGCAGTCATCCGAACGCGGTCGTCAACCGGCTCGCGCGCACCGTGCGCCTGGCGCCGGCCGAGCCCGTTGAGCCGCGGGGTCTCGGTCCCGTATTGGTCGTGAGCGCGGGCACGAGCGACCTTCCGGTCGCGGAGGAGGCGGCCGAGACCGCCCGCGCACTGCATAATCGGGTCGCATGCCTGTATGATGTCGGCGTGGCGGGCATCCACCGGCTCCTGCGCGAATCACAGGCGTTGCGTGGCGCCGCCGTCGTCATCGCGGTCGCGGGGATGGAAGGGGCGCTGGCGTCGGTCGTCGGCGGGCTGGTTCGGGTCCCCGTCATCGCCGTGCCGACCAGTGTGGGGTACGGCGCCGCCTTCGGCGGCCTCTCCGCGCTGCTGGCCATGCTCACGAGCTGCGCGGCCGGCGTCACCGTGGTCAACATCGACAACGGCTTCGGTGCCGCCTGCGCGGCGACGCGCATCAACCAGCTGCAACCGGCGCCCTCCTGATCCCGGTGCGCCCCACGCCGCCCTTGTCTGCCGCCGGGCGCGCGGCGCACCAGCAACCCGGGCTACGTCTCTCGAGCCGGCGCGCCCGGCGCGGCCTTCTTGCCGGCGCCCTTTTTTACCTCGCCTCGCTGCTGCTTTCGCCCTGGCTGCCGGGGCCGGTCATCGCCGGGGCCGGTCTGCTCGCGGCCGGCGTACTCGCGTACGGCGGGTGGCGCGCAGGCCGTCTTGCCGCCGAGCGGGGCGAGGCGCTGCGTCGCATCCGAGAGGAGGCGGCGCGTGGACGTGAGGGAGGAGAGGAGGTACGCGCGAGCCGCCGCCTGAACGAGCTCGAGGCTGCGCTGGAGCGCGTGCGGCGCAACGCGGGCGCGAGCCGCGCGATCCTGTGGGAAATCGACGAGGAGAATGCGCGCGCGCTGCCCCGGCTGGTGGCCGGTACCGCGAATCCCCCGCCGGTCGCGCTGGCCGGGGATCCGCTGGGCTGGGCCTGGTCGGAGAGGCTGCCACTCCGGCTCGAGGCACCGCCGCGCTGGGCGGCCGAGGCGGCGCGCGCGTGGGTGCGGCCGCTGGACGCCGCCGGCACGCGCTACGCCCTGTTCACGCTCGAATACGCGGGCGAGGCGCTTCCGGGAAGCGGAGCGCTGGAAGATGCGGCGTCGTTCCTGGAGGCGTTCGTCCGGATGCAGGGGAGGGAAGCGCTCGCCGCCGCGGCACACGAGCAGCTCGAGCGGGTGCTCGAGGTCTTGCGCCGGCTCCCTCGCGAAACCGACGCACTCGCCTTCACGCGCGAGCTGGCAGAGGCGGCGTGCCGCCTGATCGGCGGCACGGGCGCGGCCGTCGCGGTCTGGCATGATGAGGCGGGCGAGGTGCTCGCGGTGGCCGGACGCGACGGCGGCCCGGCTCCGGGCGCGCCCTTCGGCGCGCGCGGCAGCGAGTTCGCGCTGGCGGCCCGCGGCGTCACACCGCTGGTGCGCGAGAACCGGAAGCTCGGCGACGAGCTCCCCGTCGTGGCCGAGGGCGAACGCTGGCTGGCCCGCCCCCGCTCCCTCGCCGTGATCCCGCTGCTGGAGGGTGCGCAGGGCGTGGTCGGGGTTCTGGGCGTCTGGAGCGCGGAGGCGCCCCGGCTGGACGCGCACGCGCTGGAGGTGCTGGAGGCGCTCGGCCCGTACGCGGCGTTTCACCTCCGCCAGGCCCGGCTCGCGGCCGCGCAGGCCGCCGTCGCGCCGCCGCAACCCGGGCCCGCGGCGCCCCGCCGCTGGCTGTCCGGGGAATAGCGCCGGTGGCCGCGATTGACCCGGGAGCGGTTCTTGCCTAGATTTGTGTTGCGGGGCCGACTTGGATTCGACGTGCTTAGTGAAGTCGGTGCTGCGTGCCGAGGGCCCGTCACCTCGTAAAAAAGCGGGAACACCGATAAGTGCCAACTCTCAGATGGCGCTGGCTGCGTAAGTAATCTTACGCGCCCGTCCTTGTCCGGACCGGGCCCGAGGTTCGGCAAAGGGCGTCGATGAATCGGGCTGGCCTGTGGACGACGCCGCGGCGTCCCCGGGCGAGACCCGAGCGGCTGGTCCGAGCGAGGCCGTCCGCTGGCCGACGTGAGGATGAGACAACCGAACGGCGGACTACGCACGTAGAGGCGCTGAGGGAGCTATTCACGGACGCGGGTTCGACTCCCGCCGGCTCCATCAACCGGCAATGGCGGAGGGATCTCTCACGATCTCCTCCGCCATTTCTCTTTCGCCACCGGCCAGCGGCAGACCCTTCCTCTTCCTCTCCCTGCTTCAGAACACCTTCACGTGCACATCCGGTCGGTACCGCTTCGGGTCGGCCCGGATGTCCTTGAGCACGTTCTGGAGCTCCACGACCGCTTTCAGGAACTCGTCGTACGCCGCCGGATCGGAGATCAGACGCTGGAGCGTGCCGTCGCCGTGATTCAGTTGTCCGACCGTCTGAGCCAGCCCGCCCGCGGCCGTATCGGCGCGCGCCGCGGCGCTGTAGAGCCGGCGGTACAGAGAATCGCTCTGGACCAGCCGGCCCAGGCTGCCGCGCCCGCGCAGGATGCCCGCGGTGACGCTGTCCACGCGCGCGGCCGCCGATTGCAGCCGGCGGTAGATCTCCGGGTCGCGCACGAGCCGGCCGAGCGTGCCCTCGCCGCGGTTGACCTCCACGAGGAACGCCTGCAGCTCGGTCGATGCGGCCGTGAGGCGTGCGTAAAGCGCCTCGTTGTTCACGAGCTGCCCCAGGGTCCCCTCTCCGCGATTCACAGCCGACGTGATCTGGTGCAGCTCGACCGCCGTTTGACGAACCTCTTCCACCGTCTCCGAGGCCCGGCCCAGCAGGTCGTCGACATCGAAGGGCCGCACGGTCGGCAGGGTGTCCCCGGGCGCGAGCACGGCCGCCCTGGCCGTGCCCGGATCGATGTCCACGAACTTATCGCCGAGCAGTCCCTGCGTTCGAATGTGCGCCCGGGAATCGGCGCGGATCTGCTCGCGCACCTCTTCTGCGATCGACAGCCGAATGAGCACGTGGTGCTCCTCGATCTTGCGGCGCATGGGGATGAAGTCGATCTCGTCGACCTGGCCGACCCGCTGGCCGGCCAGGTGCACCGGCGCGCCTTCCATGAGCCCGACGGCGCTGGGTACGAGCGTCACCAACTCGTAGCGGTCGGCGAAGACGTCGAACATCTCGCCCACGCGGAAGATGCCGTAGCCGAGCAGCGCCAGGCCCACGATGAGCACGACGCCGACTCGCGCATGCGCCCACTCGGGCCCGCCCCGCCGAATCGTCCTGCGTGCCATGCTCAGGCCGCCTGGAGGTACGACTGGATGTAGTCATCGTCCGAGGCGATCATGTCCTCGGGCGTGCCGTCGAATTCAATGCGGCCCTCGCGCAGCAGGTTGACGCGGCTCGCCACGCGGAACCCCGTGCGAATGTCGTGCGTGACCACGACTGCGGTCACCCCGAGCTCGTGCTGCAGCTTCCGGATGAGCCCCACGATCGTGTCGATCGCCAGCGGGTCGAGGCCGGCCGTCGGCTCGTCGTACAGCACGACCTCCGGATCGCTCGCGATCGCGCGCGCGATGCCCACGCGCTTCTTCATGCCACCGGAGAGCTCACCCGGCAGCTTGGTCATCACCTGCTCCGGATCCAGGTCCACGAACTCGAGCCGCTCGCGCACGATGCGCTCGATTTCCGGTTCCTGCTTCCGGCCAGCCTCGCGCAATGGATAGGCCACGTTCTCGTATACGGTCAGCGAGTCGAAGAGGGCCGCGTTTTGAAAGACCTTGCCGATGCGCCGCCGGATCGCGAGCACCTCCTCGAACGACAGGTCATTGATCTCGCCGCCGAAAACGCGGATGCGGCCCCGCTCCGGCAGCAGCAGCCGGAGCACCAGCTTCAGCAGGGTCGACTTGCCGGTGCCCGACTCGCCGAGCACGAGCAGCGTGTCTCCTTCGTCTACGTGCAGCGTGGCGCCGCGCAGCACGGGGTGGTCGAACTCGAGCCAGACGTCGTCGAGCGCGATGACCGGCGCGGCGCCGCGGGCCGCGGGTTCCGGTGCCGCGCGCACGCGGCGCCGCCGCTCGTGCGGGATGTGGCGCAGGTGCTCCGTGGGCGTGCTCATAGGACCGGGGGCAGGATCACGAGGAGCAGCTGCGTCAGGAAATAGTCCGTCGCCAGGATCAAGATCGACGACGTGACCACGGCGCGCGTGGTTGCCCGACCGACGCCCTCCGTGCCGCCCTGCGCGTTCATGCCGTAGTAGGAGCCCGTGCCCGCGATGATCGCGCCGAAGACGAGGGGCTTGAGCAGGCCGCCCACGAAATCGCGCGGGAAAATGCCGAACACGAACCCGGAGAGTGCCAGCGTGGTCCAGACGCCGCGCAGGTAGATGTCCGCCGGGATCTCCACCTTCGCCACCGCGATGAAGAGACCGCCGGCAATGCCGACCACGTCGGTCATGATCGTGAGCAGCGGCAGCATGATCATGCCGGCCAGGAGCCGGGGCGTGACGAGCTTCTTGATCGGGTCGGTGCCGAAGCTCTCGAGCGCATCGATCTGCTCCGTGACGCGCATGGCGCCCAGCTCCGCGGCGATGCCGGAGCCGGCGCGGCCCGCAACCATGAGCGCGGACAGGACCGGCCCGAGCTCCTTGACCATCGAGGCGCCCACCAGGTTGCCGATGTAGATGTTGGCGCCGAACTTGGCGAGCTCGACCGAGCTCTGCAGCGCCAGCACCATGCCCGTGAACAGGCCGGTGAGGAAGAGGATCGGCACCGAGCCGGCGCCGATGCGGTCCATCTGGTACAGCATGTCGCGCCAGTAGAACGGACGGGCGGCCACGAAGCGGGACGCGCGCGCGCCCAGCGTGAAGTACTCCTGGACCCCCAGCGCCACGCCGCGCATCCGTTCGTCCACACTGGTGATGAAGCCGTTCACGCCCCTCCTCCGGCGGGAGAACCCCACGCTTTACAAGCGCTGGTTCGCCCGATAGCTTGCGCCGACCGGTCCGGCCTGTCCGGACACACAAGTTTTATGCCCCTGACCGGTATTCCCGTGGATCGACTGACTCCCGAGCGGCTGGACGAGATTCTCGAGCGCGCGGCCGGCGTGCGCGTGCTGGTCGTGGGCGATGTGATGCTGGACATCTACCTGCGGGGAACCGCCTCGCGCATCTCGCCGGAAGCGCCCGTCCCCGTGGTGAAGGTGCTGGAGGAATGGCGCGCCCTGGGCGGTGCGGCCAACGTGGCCACGAACATCGTCGCGCTGGGGGCGAGTTGTGATCTCGTGGGGTGCCTGGGCCGCGACCGGGCAGGGGAAGAGGTCCGTCGGGAACTGGCCGCGCTCGGCATCGGCGGCCAGGGGCTGTACGTCAACGAGAGCCGGCCCACGACCACTAAGACCCGCGTCATGGCCAAGCACCAGCAAGTCGCCCGCTACGATCGCGAAGCGGAAGACGACGTCTCCGGCGACTGCTCCGCGGGGCTCGCCGCCTCCATCGAAGCGGTCGCGGCGGGTGCCGGCGCGATCGTGCTCGAGGACTACAACAAAGGCGTGCTGGTCCCACCCGTGATCGACGCTGCGCTGGACGCGGGACGGCGCTTCGGCCGCCCGGTGATCGTGGATCCCAAGGCGCGCTACTTCTTCGACTACCGCGGCGCGACCGTATTCAAGCCCAACTTCTCCGAGCTGGCGGCGGCGCTGCGTGCCCCGGTGCTGGTAGAGGATCCCGAGTGGATGGAGCGGACGCGCCGGCACCTCGACTGCGGACACCTGCTGGTCACGCTCGGCGAAGACGGGATGGCGCTCGTCACCGAGGACGAGGAGTACGTCCGCATCCCGGCGGTCGCGCGCTCCGTCTACGACGTCTCCGGCGCGGGTGACACGGTCACGGCAGTGGTGGCGGTGGCGCTGGCCGCCGGCGCCAGTGCGGTCGAGGCCGCGATCCTCGCCAATCACGCCGCCGCGGTCGAGGTGTCCAAGGCGGGCGTGGCGATCGTGTCGCCGGACGAGCTGCGGGATACCGTTCGGCAGTTCCATGCGGCGCGGCAGTACCACGGCGCGTGAGGGCGCGAGCCCGGAGGCGAGGATGGCAGAGCTGAAGAAGGTGGAGACGGAGCACGCGCCGCGCGCGATCGGCCCTTACAGCCAGGCCATGATCGCAGGCAAGCTGGTGTTCACCGCGGGCCAGATCCCCTTGCATCCGGAAACGGGCGCGCTGGTCGAAGGCGACGTCGCCGCCCAGACGCAACGGGTGCTGGAGAATCTGGGCGCGATCCTGGAATCCGCGGGCGCTTCGCTCCACAGCGTCGTGAAGACCACCGTCTTCCTGGCAGACATGAACGACTTCGCCGCCATGAACGAGGTGTACGCCCGCGTCTTCGGCCAGCACAAGCCCGCTCGCTCCACCGTCCAGGCCGGCCGGCTCCCCCGCGATGTGCGCGTCGAGATCGACGCGATCGCGACCCTGCCCTAGCGAATCCCATCGTTCCGCAGCGCACGACCCGCAGCGCGCCCGGCTGCACGCCGAACCGTGCGAGGACTGGTTCCAAGCCGCCGAAGCACAAGGGATTGGCGCGTCCCATCTCGCCCCTATAGATTGACCTGAAATGTCTGTGCGAGGGCGGATCGGGCCTGGTGGCTCGACTAGTCTTCAAAACTAGCTGGCCTGGCTAAGACCCGGGCTGGTGGGTTCGATTCCCACACGTCCTCGCCAGCTATGGCGACGGCCCAGCGGCGCATGCGCGCCGCTGGGCCGTCGCCGCTTCCGTCAGCGTACGACCAGCGTGGCTCGCATCCCGAGCTGCTCGTGGTTGCCGCGCTCGTCCTGCACCGGGCAGTAGACCTCGTAGGTGCCCGGCCGGAGCTCTGCCTCGAGCGTGGCGTCCGCGCCCGGCGCGAGTTCGGCGGTCTCCCACTCTTCGCCGCCGCCCTCGATCTCGAAGGCGTGCCGGTACTGACCCTCGTTTCTGACGAGGAAGCGTGTCCTGCCGGCATTGAGGGAATCCTGCCCGAGCTCGATTCGCCACTCGCTCAGCGTCGCCGCGACGTCGGCTGCAGCGCCCGCTGGCTGCCCTGCCTCCCGCTGGCAACCCGGCAGCGCGAAAGCGAGCGTGGCCGGCAACAGGACAGAGAAAGCGACCAATCTTCGCATATGGCACCTCCCAGCCATGAGTATGTCGCGCGCGCACCTGCAAAGTCCGCTCCGCGTTGGCTGGTGAGGCCGGACGGACGAGCTCACGCTGCTGTTGGCGGCATCACCGGCGGCCGCTCCTCCCGCTCGCGATGCGCGTGCGCGGCGGCGGCACCGGCCGGGAAGAAGAAAGTGGCGGCGCAGGCCGCCATGAGCCGGGTGCGGAACAAGCCGAGCGGGAGCATCGGCTCGCGTGCGCGTTGCTCCTGCCACAGCAACAGTGCGAGCCCGCCGCCCGCTCCGATCAGGCAGGCCAGCGTCAACGGGCTGGCCCAGCCCCAGGCCTCGCTGCCCTCCAGGAACGCGACCAGCAGCAGGGTCACGGCGGCGGTCAGCGTGACCGTGCCGAGCAGGTCCAGGCGGTGCTCCCGCCGCAGCAGGCGCTCGTGCAGGAAGGCCCGGAGCATGAGTGCCGAGGGCCAGGCCGAACGGGATCACGAGGTAAAAGACCCAGCGCCAGGAGATGGACGTGAGCAGGTAGGCCGAGAAGACCCAGCTGTAGCGTGTCACACCGCCGAGGCGCGCAATGGCCGCGGGCATGGCCGCCGCGACCGCTGTGGCCTCGAGCGCCGCGAGAAACATCCCGAGCACGAGCGCGGCGGTGACCAGCTTGCGCTCCCGTCCCGGCTGCAATCTCTTCTCCCGTTTCGCGCGAGGTCGCGGCGGGCGACGCCGGAGCAAAGCTCGCGTCATGCGCGGCGGACGCGCATGCGGTCAAGGCGGCGCGGGCACGTTCGACGCCACTGCCTGTATAATCCTGCCCATGACGAGCAGTCGACCCGATGCGCGGGTCATCGTGAACCCGGCGGCCGGCGGTGGAGCGGCGGCGCGTTTGTGGCCGGAGCTCGAGCGCGAGCTCGGGCGCCGCGGCCTCGAGATCGACATCGCCCGCACCACGGGGCGCGGGCACGGCGTCGAGCTCGCGCGGGCTGCGGCCGAAGCGGGAACACGGCTGGTCATCGCCGTGGGTGGCGACGGCACGGTCCACGAGGTGGCGAACGGGCTGCTGCGTGCGTTCGACGCCGACGGCGCGCGCAGCACGCTGGGTGTGGTGCCGGTGGGGACGGGAAACGATTTCGTGAAGATGCTCGGCGACCTGCGGGATCGCCGACGAGCCTACGATACGCTCGTGACCGGTGTGGTGCAGCGCTTCGATGTGGGTGTGGCCGAGTGGGACGGGGGCAGCGAGTTTTTCGTCAATGGGTTGGGCACGGGCGTGGACGTCGAGGTGGTGCGGCAAATCCAGCGGCTCCCGCGTCTGCCGGGCGTGCTCGGCTACCTCCTGGGGTTGATGCGGGCCGTCTGGCGTTTCCGGGCGATCCCGCTGCGCATCCGCCTGGACGGCCAGGAGCGCGAGAAGAGGCTCATGCTGCTCGCGGTCACCAACGGTCGCTGCATCGGTGGGGGGTTTCATATCTGTCCCTCCGCGCGCCCCGATGACGGCCGGTTCGATGTCTGCGTCGTGGACGAGTTGAGCCGCCTCCAGATCGCCCGCGTCATTCCCCGGGTATTGCGGGGCACGCACGGCGGCCTGCCGATGGTCGAGCTGCGTCAGGCGAGCTTCGTGGAGATCGAAGCGATGGGACCTGAAGCCCTCTTCTTCCAGCTCGACGGCGAGCTGCGCGAACCGGGCACGCGGCGCGTGCGCGTGCGTATCCGCCCCGCGGCGCTCCCCGTGCTGCTCCCGGCGGACCGCGGAGGCCGGGCTTGAGCGAGCGCGACCAGGCCCTGAGCCGCCAGAAGGCGCACGCCGCCGCAGGCTGTGTCCTCGCATGGCTCGCCGCGTGCGCGGCGGTGGCGCCGCTCGCGGCACAGCGGCCGGCGCCCGCCGACACGGCCGCCGATACCATGACGACGCCGGCAGCCGCCGATCGCAGCCAAGGGGCCGCGCCCGAGCGGACCGGTCCGAGTCCGGCCGGCTCGTTCGTGCGCTCGCTGCTCGTGCCGGGCTGGGGGCAGGCGGCGGTCGGCGCGCATTTCCGCGGCGGCGTGTACTTCGCCACCCAGACGGGAAGCTGGTACATGCTGCTGAAGACGACGGCGCGGCTGGCGGAGGCTCGCGACGTGGCAGCGCAGCGCGTGGAGGCGCGGCGCGCGGATCTGTTCGCTCGAGCCGCGACGGACACGACGCTCGCCCGGCGCCTCGGGGATCCGGATACGCTCGCCGCCGAGATCGCGGCGGACAGCAGCGTCGCCCTGGCTCGCAGGCTCATCGACTCGCGCGAGGAGCAGCGCGAGGACTGGATCGCGTGGACGGTCTTCTGGACGCTCGTGAGCGCGGCCGACGCCTACGTCAGCGCCCACCTCGCGGACTTCCCGGCCGAGCTGGCCGTCGAGCCGCGTCGAGGCGGCGGCTTCAATCTCGGCGCGCGCGTGCCCCTGCGCAGACGCCGTTGAACGGCATGCTCCCGGCGGGCGTGTCTACGTCCGGCTGTGCCCGCCCCTCGTGCCGCTCCAGGCGTGCAGCTCGGGAATGCCGGCGGCGACGGTGATGAACGACTGGTGCTGGACCCAGTCCCCCGCGTTCAGGTAAAAGCGCCCCGCCCCCTCCTCGACCACCGCGGGAACGTGGGCGTGCCCGCAGACCACCCAACCCAGGCTCGGGTCGTCGCGGAGTTGCCGCCGGGCCCACTCCTCGATGAAGCGGGCGCGCCCCCGCACCACCTCCTCGCTCTCTCCCCTGGTTTCGGTGGTCGAGACCAGCCGGGCCAGGCGCACGCCCAGCTCCGGATGCAGTGCGCGGAAGCCGGCGATGGCGGCGCGGCTGCGTAGCACGCTCTTGAGCACCCGGTAGCGGAAGTCGCCACGGCCGAGTCCATCGCCGTGCGCCACCAGCGCCGGCCGCCCGCCCAGCTCGGTCCGGAGCATGCCCGTGTGGAACGCCACCCCCACCTCCTCGCGCAGGAACCGGCCTCCCCAGGCGTCGTGATTGCCCCCGAGCAGCGTCACCGGGATGCCCGCCTCGACCAGGCGCGCGAGAGCGGCCAGCACCCGGAAGTGCTTGCCCGGGATCACGTCGCCGTACTCGAACCAGAAGTCGAACAGGTCGCCGACCAGGAGCAGCGAGCGGCCGTGGCCGCCCACGTGCTCGAGGAAGCGCAGGAAGTCGTGCTCCGTGGCGCGCGGGACTGCGCCCAGGTGCACATCGGAGGCGATGAACTCCGGCCGGGTCATGGCGCGCCAAGCTACTGGCGGGTGCCACCCGCGACAAGACCGTTGACGGCCCGTGCTCCCGCGTATACCTTGGGCGCGTCTCACGCGCAGCCGGCTCCCGGTTCCCTGACAAGAACGCAGCACGTACTCGCGGAGGAGCTCCATGCCCCTGGATGCGCTCGGAATGATCGAGACGAAGGGCCTGGTCGGGGCCATCGAAGCGGCCGACGCCATGGTCAAGGCGGCGAACGTGCGCCTGATCGGGAAGGAGAAGATCGGGGGCGGCTACGTGACCGTCATGGTGCGTGGCGATGTCGGCGCGGTCAAAGCCGCCACGGACGCGGGTGCGGCCGCGGCGGAGCGGGTGGGCGAGCTGGTCTCCGTGCACGTGATTCCGCGGCCGCACGCCGACGTGGAGATGATCCTGCCGCAGCGCGCGGAGTAAGCGACCATGGCGCGAGAGCGCCCCGCCCGCGCCCCGGAGCAGGCGTTGGGGATGGTCGAGACCATCGGCCTGGTCGGCGCGGTCGAGGCAGCCGATGCCGGAACGAAGGCTGCCGAGGTTCGCCTGCTGGGCCGCGAGTACGCGGACGCGGGCCTCGTCACCGTCTATTTCGCCGGGGCAGTCGCGGCCGTGAAGGCGGCCGTCGACGCCGGTGCCGCCGCGGCCCAGCGTGTGGGACAGCTCGTCTCCACTCACGTCATCCCACGTCCTCACCCGGATACGGATGCGGCCGTCGACGCGGAGGTCGGGCCCGCGGCATCGCCGTCGGCGGCGCTTCAGGAAGAGCGACGCCGGCTGCGTGCCACGCGTCGTCCGACGGCGGCGGCGCTGGCGCCGCGGGAGCCCGGCCTTTTCGCTCCGCCCAGGACCCCCGGCACACTGCCGCCCCAGAGTGAGCTCGAGACCATGCGCGTGATCGACCTGCGGCAGCTGGCCCGCGAGCTCGCCGATTTCCCGCTGCACGGCCGCGAGATCTCTCGGGCCGGGCGCTCGGAGCTGCTGCACGCCTTCGAAGCCTACCGCAACCGCTGACCTTCGCTTTCGCGGGGGGCGCCCTTGACCCAGGTCCTGGACCGCGATCTGGCCTCCATCCAGGAAGCACGCGCGCTCCTGCGCAAGGCCGCCGCCGCGGCCCGGATCTGGGCCGGGTCGACCCAGGAAGAGGTGGACCGGGTCTGCGAGGCCATGGCACTGGCCGGCGCCCGCGAAGCCGAGCGCCTGGCGCGGCTCGCCCGCGACGAGACCGGGATGGGCCGCACCGAGGACAAGATCCTGAAGAACAGATTCGGCTCCGAGGACGTGTGGCGCGCTTACAAGCCGCTGCGCACCCGCGACGTCCTGCGCATCTATCCCGACGCGCGCGTGAAGGAGCTCGGCGTGCCCATGGGTGTGGTCGCGGCCATTACCCCTTCGACCAACCCCACCTCCACCGCCCTGTACAAGGCGATCATCGCGGTGAAGGCGGGGAACGCGATCGTCTTCGCGCCGCACCCCCGCGCCACGCAGTGCGTGGTCGAGACCGTGCGCGTCCTGTTGGACGCGGCCGAGCGCGCCGGTGCGCCCCCCGACCTGATGAGTTCCATGTCCACCGTGACGCTCGAGGGCACGAACGAGCTCATGCGCAACGAGCTCACGGACGTGATCCTCGCGACGGGCGGTTCCGCCCTGGTCCACGCGGCCTACAGCGCGGGCAAGCCCGCCTTCGGCGTCGGTCCCGGCAACGTGCCCGCGATCATCGAGCGCACGGCCGACGTGGACAAGGCGGTCGCGGACATCGTGGCGGGGAAAGCGTTCGACAACGGCCTGCTCTGCTCCGCCGAGAACTCGATCGTGTGCGACGCGCCCGTCGAGCGGCAGGTCCTGGAGCTGCTGCCGAAGTACAAGGCGTACCTCTGCAATGCCGACGAAAAGCGCAAGCTCGAGCAGACGCTCGCACCGCGCGGCCGTCTCAACACCGCACTGGCGGGACAGGACGCGCCGCTCATCGCGCAGCGTGCCGGCTTCTCGGTCGCCGCGGACACACGTGTGCTGGTCGTACGGCTGGAGAAGGTGGGCAGGGAAGAGGAGCCGCTCAGCATCGAGAAGCTGAGCCCCGTGCTCGGCTTGTACGTGGAAGACGGCTGGCGCGCC
>JACQPS010000354.1 GCA_016207445.1 Gemmatimonadota bacterium
CGTCGCGCGCGTGATCATCGTGAGCGAGCTCGAGCGCTGCTGGCCGAATTACCTGGGCGCGTGGCTGCTCGCGCGTACGCTGTGGCGGCGGAACCGGCTCTCGCGGCTCGATGCGCCGCTCTCGGTGCGGCGCGCGTTCAAGCGCTCAGAGCTTCTCGCGCTTTCGCGGCGGGCGGGGCTGGCGAACCCGCGCGTCTATCGGCACTACTTCCACCGGCTGGTGCTGGTCTCTCCTAGTCACGCGCGCCTCCGCTCGGGATGACAAGTGGGGAGTCGGCGCGTATCCTGTCCTCCATGCCCGCACACGAATCCGCCGACGTCGTCATCGTGGGTGCCGGCCCCGCCGGCGCGGCCGCGGCATTGCTCCTGGCGGAGGCCGGGCACGACGTGCTCCTGCTGGATCGGCAGCATTTTCCTCGTCCGAAGCCCTGCGGCGACTGCTTGAGCCCCGAAGCAGGCCGCGTGCTCGAACGGCTCGGGCTCCTGGGCGCTGTAGAGGCCGCCGGCCCGGCGCGGCTCGAGGGATGGCGCATCGTGTCTCCCTCGGGTTGGTCATTCTCTGGCCGCTTCGCGGCGTGCGCGGGCGGCGACCCGCGCGTGGCCACGAGCCTCTCGCTTTCCCGCGACCGACTGGATGCGATCCTGCTCGCCGGCGCGCGCCGCGCGGGCGCGCGCGTACGCACGGGCGCGCGCGTCGTCGATGTGCTGCGCGACCGCGCGGGGCGGACCATCGGCGTGCGCGCCCGCACCGCTGCGGGCGATCCCGTCGAGATCCGCGCGCGGCTCGTCATCGGCGCCGACGGGCTCCGCTCGATCGTTGCGCGCCGGCTCGAGCTGGTGCGCCGGCCGCCGCGGCTCCGCAAGTTCTCGCTCACCGCGCATGTGATCGGGATCGCTGCCGCTGACGGGCTCGGCGAGATGCACCTGCTGGACGGGCTGTGCGCGGGGGTCGCGCCCGTGACCTGTCATCCCGAGATGAACGTCGTCCACAACCTGACGCTCGTGGCCGACGCGGCGCGCTACGGCGCCGAAGCCGCACAGGATGCCGAGGCGTTCTTCTGGCGCACGCTGCGCCGCTTTCCGCGCCTCGCGCCGCGCCTCGAGTCGGCGCGCCTCGCGCCGGGCGTGGGGCCCGGCTTGCTCGCGTCCGGGCCGTTCGATCGGCCGACGCGCCGCGTGGTGTGCGACGGCGCCGCGCTGGTCGGAGATGCAGCCGGCTATTACGACCCGTTCACCGGTCAGGGGATCTATCAGGCGCTCACGGGCGCCGAGCTGCTGGCCGAGAGCGCCGACCACGCGCTGCGTGCGGGCGGGGTCACGGCGCGCGTGCTCCAGCCGTACGCGCGCCGGCAACGCCTGCTGCTCGGCGAGGCCCGCGCGTTACAGCGGCTCGTCGAAGTCGTGGTCTCCCGCCCCGCGCTCGCGGACCGCGCGATCCGACGGCTGGCCCGCGCGCCCGCGGCGGCGATTGCGCTCATCGCGGCCACGGGAGACCTGCGGCGCGCGCGCTGCTTGCTTTCGCCCGCCGTCGCAGTCAGCTTCCTCTTCCCCACCTCGACGGAGGTCGCAGCGTGACCAGGATCGACGAGCGCGTGATCCGGGCGCCCGCCCGGGTCTGCTTTCGCGTGGCGGCGGACGTGGGCCGCTGGCCCGAGATCCTCCCGCACTACCGCCGGGTGCGCTTTCACGGCAGGAGCGGCGCCGGACGCGACCTGGTCGAGATGGCCGCCTGGCGCCCGTTCGCCGGGCCGCTGCGCTGCCCCACCTGGTGGGTTTCCGAGATGGAGGCGGATGCGCGCACGCCCCTGGTCCGCTACCGCCACGTTCACGGCATCACGCGCGGCATGGAGGTGCGCTGGGAGTTCCACGCCACGGCCGACGGCCATACGCGCGTGCGTATCGTCCACGAATGGAGCGGGCCCGCATGGCCGCTCATCGGGCGGCTGGCCGCCACGCACGTGATCGGTCCTCACTTCATCAGCGCGATCGCGCGCCGCACGCTCGCGGGCGTGGCGCGCGAGGCCGAACGGCAGGCAACGGTGGCGGCCGACCTCGCCCCCGCCATCGCGCCGCGTCCGAGCCGCGCCCCCGCGGGCCCCCATGGCTGAGGACCGGCTGGCTTCCGGCTCCGGCAACGGCGCCCGCGCCGACGGCGACGGCTTGCACCGCGTCGCCATTACCGGGCTCGGCCCGATCACCGCGGCCGGCATCGGCACGGAGGCGTTCTGGCAGGGACTGCGGCGCGAGCGCTCGCCCATCCGCCGCATCACGCGCTTCGATCCCGCGCCCTGGCGCTCGCAGATCGCGGCCGAGGTCGACGGCTTCGAGCCCGAGCGGCACATGGATGCCAGGATCGCGCGCCGTCTCGACCGCTTCTCGCAATTCTCCATCGCCGCTGCCCGGCTCGCGCTCGAGGACGCGCGCCTCCAGTCCGCGGCGCTCGACCCCGACCGCGTCGCCGTCCAGATGGGCTCCGCACTCGGCGGGCTCGGCTATGCCGAGCAACAGGTGCTCAACCTCTTCAACGGCGGCATCCGCGCCGTCGACCCGCGGGTCGCGCTCACCACTTTCTGCGGCGCCGCCAGCTGCGCCGTCGCCATCGAGTTCGGCTTCACCGGCCCCAACTCGACCAACGCCATGTCGTGCGCCTCCGGCACCATCGCGCTCGGAGAGGCGTGGCGACTCATCCGCGAAGGCCAGGTGGACGCCGCCATCGCGGGGGGCGTGGAGGCGCCGCTCGCCCCGCTCTGCTTCGGCGCCTTCGCCATCATCCGCGCCATGAGCACGCGCAACAGTGAACCGGAGCGCGCTTGCCGCCCCTTCGACCGCGAGCGCGACGGCTTCGTCATGGGCGAGGGCGCTTGCGCCCTCGTGCTCGAGCGCTGGGACCACGCCGTCCACCGCGGCGCACGCATTTACGCCGAGCTCGCCGGCTACGGCAACACCAACGACGCGCACCACATGACGGCGCCACGCCCTGATGCCGCCCAGGCCGCGCGCGCCATGCGCCTCGCGCTCGACCGCGCCGCCGTCGATCCCACACAGATCGATTACGTGAACCCGCACGGCTCGTCCACGCCGCTCAACGACTCGATCGAGACGCACGCCCTGAAGCAGATCCTCGGCGAGCGCGCCTACCACATCCCCATCACCGGCACCAAGCCCTACTACGCACACGCGCTCGGTGCCTCCGGCGCCATCGAGGCCGCCATCTGCTGCCTCGCACTCGAACGAGGCTGGATCCCGCCCACGCTCAACCACGAGAGCGGCGACGCCGACTGCGACCTCGACTACGTGCCCGCCCGCGGCCGGGAATATCACCCGTCCCTTTGCCTCTCGAACTCCTTCGGCTTCGGCGGCATCAACGCCTCGCTCGTGCTCAGGGCAGCCTCGCCAACCGGCTGATTCCCGCTCCAGCGGCAGATACGCTTCGCTCGTCCTGAGGCGGCGATCCCGCCCCGGCTCCCTCAACGGGTCCCTCGTTTTGAAGCGCCCTCCCGAAACACCTGATTCCCAATCCGCCGGTCCAGCTCCTGCATTCGTCGCACTCATGAGCCATAGCGCCGGCGCGTCTGCACGGATTATGCATCCATTCCCGTCAGTCTGCCCTGCTCACGGAAACAGTGGCAAGCATCCTGCACAGTGGTGCGGGGCCCGGGAACAGATGGCGCCCCGGGCACGGCACGCCGGCGCAATGGCAACCGGCAAGAACAGTTGGATCTCACAATTTCGGAGGAGGAAGGCATGCACCTGATCTACCGGGCGGCCGCGATCGCGGCACTCGCATTGCCGCTGGCGGTCGCGCCCATGGCAGCCCAGAACTACCGCTTCGACCTGGGCGTCCACGGCGGGTTCGGCTGGTGGTCGTCGATGCTGGACGACGAGCATCTGGGCCAGAACACCGAGGACATCAAGTTCGAATCCGGCTGGCTGACGGGCGCGCAGGCGACGCTGTGGCTGGGGCGGAACCTGGGCATCCGGGCGAACTTCGGGTACACCGAGCGCCCGCTGGTCCTGGGCAGCTTCGACGAGCTCGATGATGACAAGAGCACGGACATCATCGAGGACATCAACCTGTGGAGCGGGAGCGGCGACGTGCTGATCCGCTTCCTGGGCCCGAACCCGCGGGACTTCGTGGGCTTCGAGGCGCTGCCGTACCTCGCGCTGGGCGTCGGGGCGAAGTGGATCAACCCGGCGATCGACGTGACGGTGAACCGGACGGATGGCGGCACGAAGGAGGGCGCGCGCTTCCGGGATCCGCAGTCGGGGAGGAACTTCCTGATCGCGGAGGAGACGCAGCTCATGGGGCTGGCCGCGCTGGGCACGGACCTGCGGGTGTCGCCGCGGTTCGCGATCCGGCTCGAGGTGGGCGATCGCTTCTTCGATGCGCCGCTCTACCTGCTGAACGCGACCGGCACCACGATGGTGGAGGAGGGCGAGGAGGACATCGGCAACGTGACGCACGAGGTGTACGGACAGCTCGGGCTGCACATGCTGTTCGGCCTGGAGCGGCCGGCGCCGGTTGCAATCGCGCCCGCTCCGCCACCGCCTCCGCCGGCGCCCGTGGAGGAGACGATCACGGTGTGCGTGATCGATCCGACGGTCCCGGGCGGCATTCGCACGATGACCGCCACGTTCATCCCCAGCACGGGCGATACGCTGGTGGTCGTGAACGGCGAGCGCGTCGCGCTGCGCAGCACGGTCGGCAACGTGGTGGTGGCGTCGAGCGCCGACTGGTACGTCTCGGGCCAGCCGCTCAGGCTGCACATCGAGGACGAGCACGTCGAGTTCGTCACCTTCGGGACCGCCCGTCTGGTCGAGGCGGAGGACCTGGCCTTCCTCGGCACCGTGAACGGTCTGCCGGTTTACGCGGACGAGGACGAGGTGCAGGACATCATGGAAGAGCTCGAGGAGGGCCGTCGGGCGCAGGGCGGCGACCTGGAGAAGATTCTCGAGGAGCGGGAGGACCTGCGCGAGGACATCGAGGACATCGACATGCTGTACATCCCGCTGCAGCCCACGGGCTGCGTCTTCCAGCCGCTCCAGCGGGTGGAGGAGGTGCGAAAGGTGCGCGGGTAGCGCGAAGCGCTAGCCGCGCATCCCGAGGGCCCGCAGGGCCCGAGGGATCTCGGGAGGGCCCGGTCCTTTTCAGGATCGGGCCCTTCGTCTTTCACCATTGCGTAACTTCCTGCGGCTGCCGTAGCTTGCCTGTTCCGCGTCCAGTCCAAAACCCCTTCGCGGCTGCGCTCGCGCGGCCGCGTGACGCGTCATGATGAGCGAACCTCTGGTCGTGCTCGGTCAGATCGTCGGCGCCTCGTTCGCCGCCGGGCTGAACCTGTACGCCACGGTCGCGCTGCTCGGGGTGGCTTCGCGGCTGGGGTGGATTCCGGACCTGCCGCCCACGCTGCAGGGGCTGGAGAACGGGCTGGTGATCGCGAGCGCGAGCGGTCTTTACCTGGTCGAGTTCGTGGTGGACAAGGTCCGCCACGTCGACTCGCTCTGGGATACCATCCACACCTTCATCCGTCCTTCGGCGGCGGCGCTGCTTTCCTTCGCCGCGCTGGCCGCGGCGCCACTGCCGTGGCAGCTCGCGGGCGGGCTCCTGGGCGGCGCCATCGCGCTCGCCGCGCACGGCGGCAAGGCCGGACTCCGCCTCGCGCTCAACGCCTCCCCGGATCCCGTGTCGCGCGCGCTGATCAGCACGGCCGAGGACGTGCTGGCGCTCGGCTTCGTCGTGGGCGCGCTGCGCTACCCGGCGGCCGCGCTGGCCGGCTTCGGCGCGGGCGCGGTCGTGGGGGTGCGCTTCGGCCCCCGGCTCTGGCGCGCGTTCCTGCTGGGCTTTCGCGCCCTCGCCGCCCGCGTGCGCCGCGTCTTCGACCGGGCCCGCTGGCGCGAGGCGGCCGAGCTGCCGCGCGACCTGCGTGCGCTGCTCGGCCCGCCGCCGCTCGGGCGCGCGCCGCCTCGCGCCGCCCGCGTCGCCGTCAAGGACCTGCGCGGCGTGGGCGCGTACCGCAACGGCTGGCTCGTGATCACGCCCGACAGCCGCGTGTTCCTCTACCGCTCTCGCTTCCGCCCCCGCCGGCTCGAGCTGCCGCTCGGACGCAGCGGCAGCGTGCGCCACGGTCTCTGGGCCGATGCCCTCGAGCTCGAAACCGACCACGCCCGCTTCACCATGTTCCTGCTCAAGGACGGCCCGCCCGCAGAGGCCGCCATCTCCGAGCTCTCCCTCTCCGGGCTCGCCACGCCCGCGCTCGAGTCCGCCCCGGCGTGAGCCGCTCGACGGGATGCCCCGCCGGCTGATATCGGCCCGGAGCAGCCGGCGCACGGACCCGCCTCCCGATCATCTCCCCCCAACTCGGAACCCGCCTCCCTCGCTTCGGGTACCTCTTGTTTCCACCGGGATGCCGGTGCCTGCCCCCGCGGGAAACATGGGGGTTTACACGGAACAGCCTCGGGCCTATATTGGGTAAGCCTATGACCGGTACCGCCTTGTCGCACCGGTTCATCACCAGGGCGCAACGGAGGCCGCCCCACCCCACTCCGGCAAAAGCAGCGAGCGTCGTGCGAGCGACGAATTCGCTGCTTTTCTTTTTCGACCAGCTGCCAGGGTGCTACGACCTATGTTTCTGAACTCACGTGCGTTGGACTCCTTCGACCAGTACCTCTATGATGTCGAAAAATACCCGCTCATTGCCGATGTCGAAGAGGAGCGCGCCCTCGCCCGCAAGGCCCGCTGCGGCGACAAGGAAGCCGCGGAACGCCTGGTAACGGCGAACCTCAGATTCGTCATTTCCTACGTTAAAAAGTATCAGGGCCGCGGGCTCGGGCTGGCCGAGCTGGTGTGCATTGGCAACGAGGGGCTGCTCAAGGCGGTGAAGAAGTTCGACCCGGACAAGGGCGTCAAGTTCATCTCCTACGCCGTGTGGTGGATCCGCCAGACGGTGCTGCAGGCGCTGGCCGAGCAGACTCGCTCGGTGCGCATCCCGCTGAACCAGAACTCCAACCTGGTCAAGCTGTCGCGCACCGAGACCGCGCTCACGCAGGCGCTGGGCCGCTCGCCCACCGACCAGGAGATCGCGGACGAGATGCAGGAGCCGGTCGAGACGATCCGCGCGCTGCGCCGGGTGGCGGCCTCGGAGCTGTCGCTGGATGCGCCGATCGACCGGGGCGACCGGGACAGCGCGTCCTTCGGCGAGCGCTTCGCGGGTGCGGAGGCGGAGGACATCGAGGAGCAGGTGGAGGCGCAGGCGCGGCGCGAGTTCCTGGACCGTCTCTTCGAGAGGTACCTGACCGAGCGCGAGCGGAAGATACTCTACCTCTACTATGGCCTGGACGACGGCGAGGAGCGCACGCTGGAGGAGATCGGCTCGCTGCTCGGCGTCACGCGCGAGCGCATCCGCCAGATCCGGAACCGCGCCTTCGAGAAGCTGCGCGAGAGCCCGGATGGCGAGGCGCTGGCCGGCTTCTGGAGCGTGGCCTAGACGCTGCTGCGGCAGTGGCAGCGAACCCGTTCGCCCGCGGCGCGGGCGGACGGGTCTTTTTTTCGGGATCGGGCTCGGGATCGGGCTCGGGCTCGGAACGCTTGCCATGGAAACGCTGTAGTTAGCTGTATGCGACGTCTTCTTCTCTTCGTCCCTCTGTTGCTCACGTTCGCGGTGCCCGCGGCCGCGCAGGCGCCCGGCGAGTGGAACGGCGCGCGCGCGCCCGAGCTGCTCGGCCAGGCGCGCGCGCGGCGCGCCACGCCGCACGCCGACTCCGGGCTGGTCGACTATCAGGCGCGCGCGACCGGGTACGTCTACTTCTACCTCGACCGTAAGGACACGGACGAGCGCACGCTGGTGAAAGTGGACCAGGTCGCGCTGGACGTGTACTGGGGCGCGCCCAACCGGACGAAGCAGCGGATCGTCGGCCTGCGCGATGTGAGCCGGCTGCCGAACCGCATGGCCTACCACCTGGACCACCTGACCATCGTGCAGGACGAGTTCGGCGACGTGATCCGCATGGGCGAGGGCGACGAGGTGCGCGACGTTCCGCATCCGGCGGCACCGGGCGCCGACAGCATCTACGACTTCCGCCTCGCCGATTCGCTCACGCTGCGACTGGCCGGCTCGCCCGAACCGGTGCGCGTCTACGAGCTCCAGGTCCGGCCGCGGCGCCTGGACCGGCCCGCGTTCCTGGGGTCGCTCTACGTCGACCGCACGACCGCCGACATCGTGCGTATGAACTTCACCTTCACCCCGGTATCGTACGTGGACCGGCGGCTGGACTACATCCGCGTCTCACTCGACAACGGGCTGTGGCAGGGGAAGTACTGGCTGCCGCACGAGCAGCGGGTCGAGATCCGCCGGCAGCTCCCGGAGCTGGACTTCCCGGCGGGCGGTGTCATCCGCGGCACGCTGCGCGTGGGCGGCTACCGCTTCAACCAGTCGCTGCCCGAGAGCGTCTTCCGCGGCTATCCGGTGACGGCGGTGCCGGCGCAGATGCGCGAGAGCTTCCCGTTCGAGACGGGGCTCTACGACGGGCTGAACGAGGAG
>JACQPS010000371.1 GCA_016207445.1 Gemmatimonadota bacterium
CGCCACGGCCACGGTCGCGAACTGCACCAGCTCCAGGCTGTACAGGTTGCGCTGGCTCTCGAGCAGGTCGCGGGCACGCAGCAGATCCCCGGACCCGAAGCTGAGCTGCCGCAGGGCGGCGCCGCGCCCCAGGTTCTCGGCGCCGGCCACGATGATCGAGTCGACCACCACGCGCGGCCCCGGCACGGCCGTCAGCCGCGCCGTGGCCCGGTTCGCCCGCGTGTCCGCCTCGAAGCTGCGCAGCACCTCCGCGTATGCGTGCCCCCGGTCGCGCAGCTCCCGGAGCACGCTGTCGCGCGAAGCCGAGAACTCCCCCAGATCGAAGCGCTCGCCCGGTGAGGAGGGCAGCCGCTCGAGCAGCTCGGCGGGCTCGATGACCCCCTCCGTCCCCTCCAGGATCAGCGTATCGAGCACGATGGCATCGCCGCGGTCGATGAAGAACGTGACCGCGACCTCCTCTCCCTCGATCGGCTTCACCGCGGGGTGCACGTCGGTGCCGAAGAAGCCGCGGCGGTGGTAGAATCCGGTGAGGCGCACGACATCGCGCCGCAGGGTCTCGAGATCGAGGTGATGCTCCTCACGGCCGATACCCGTGCCGGGGATGCAGAGGGGGAGGCCGAGCAGGTTGCAACGGCTGGGGTGCGTCTCGATCAGGTCCTCGAGGGTGTCGGCGTCGAAGGGGTCGTTCCCCTGGAAAGCCACGTCCGTGACCTCGCGGCCGGCGAACTTCGCCAGCTCCGGAAAGGCCGCGCCGCCGGCCGTGCGCACGGCGCACGCGCCGGCGGCGGCCGCCAGCACCAGCGTGATGCCGGCCGCGACGCGCCGCGCGCCCTTGCCGCTGAACTTTCCTCCCGACCCCGACATCCCCCAAGGCTCCGGCTGGCGGTACCACCGGCGGATTCGGCCGAAAGGCTGCGGGGATGCAAGCCACAAGCCATGTGGGAGCGCGGGAGGCCAGCACGGGGCACTGCTCTTGCAACCCGGCTCCCGGAATGACCATGCAACGGCCGACCCTGGGCGCAGCCGCCGCCGCGCTGCTCGGCTGCCTCATGCTCGCGTGCCGGCAATCGGAGCGACCGCCGGCAGTCGCCGCCGCGGCGCCGCGCGCGGCGCCCGCACCGGAGTTCCGGCCGGTGACCGATGAGGCGTTAGTGGCGGCGACGGCGGCGGGGGCCAACTGGCTGAGCTACGGCGGCGCTTACAACAACCAGCGCTTCAGCCGGCTGGACCAGATCACGCGCGCAAACGTGTCGCAGCTCGTGCCGGTCTGGGTGTTCCAGACGGGCATCGCGGAGTCGTTCGAGACCACGCCGCTCGTCGTGGGCAACATCATGTACCTGACCGCAGCGGGGAGCCGCGTCATGGCACTCAACGCCGCGACGGGCGAGAAGCTGTGGGAGTACACGCCGCAACTCGGGACCACGTTCCTGTGCTGCGGGCCGAACAACCGCGGCGTCGCCGCCTACCAGGACAAGGTGTACGTGGCCACGCTGGATGCGCGCTTGATCGCGCTGGATCACCGCACCGGCCAGGTCGTCTGGGAAGCGCAGGTGGCGGACTCCCGGGAAGGCTACAGCCTGACCATGGCGCCGCTGGCGTACGCCGGTAGAGTCGTGGTGGGGATCAGCGGCGGAGAGTTCGGCATTCGCGGGTTCGTGACCGCGTATGAGGCTGCCTCGGGCGAGCTGGCCTGGCGCTGGTACACGGTGCCCGCGCCGAGCGACGCGCCGAATGGCTGGTGGGGCGAGTGGAGGGATACCGACCCCTTCGGCACGCCGCTGCACCGCGACATCCCTCAGGAGAAAAAGAACAGCAGCCGCTACCCGAACGCGTGGCGGCGCGGGGGCGGCCCGGTCTACATGACGCCCGCCTACGATCCCGCCAAGGGGACGCTCTTTCTCGGGGTTGGCAACCCGTCGCCTGATCTGGATGGCCGCGTGCGGCCCGGCGACAACCTCTATACCAGCTCGCTGGTGGCGCTGGACGCGATGACCGGGCAGCTGCGCTGGTACTTCCAGTACCTGCCGCACAACGTCTGGGACCTCGAGGCCGCGAGCCCGCCCTTCCTCTTCGAGCTGGATGGCCAGGCGTACGTGGGGCACGCGGGGAAGACCGGCTGGCTGTACGTCGTCCGTGCGGACAGCGGCGCACCCGTGCTGCGCTCGGACAACTTCGTGCCGCAGGAGAACCTGTTCGCAGCACCCACGCCCGAGGGCGTGCGCATGGCGCCGGGCGCCAACGGCGGCAGCGGCTGGTCGCCCGTCGCGTACTCGCCGCGCACGGGCTTCGCCTACGTGCTCGGCCTGCACCAGCCCATGATCTACTCCGCCGGCGCCGCGCCCTGGCAAAAGGGGCGTCTCTGGTTGGGCGGGAGCTTCCGCCTGGATCCCGAGTCGGAGCAGTTCGGCACCTTCAGCGCCATCGACGTGCGCACAGGTGAAATCCGCTGGCAGCGCCGTGTGCCGGTCCCGATGCTCGGCGCGGCGCTCGCGACGGCAGGCGATGTGGTCTTCGTGGGGCAGGGCAGCGGGACCTTCGACGCCTTCGATGCCGAGACCGGCGAGCTGCTCTGGCAGTTTCGGACCGGCTCGGGCGTACACGGGGGGCCGGTCAGCTACCTCGTGGACGGCGTACAGTACGTCGCCGTTGCCGCTGGCGGAAATTTCCAGCTCGATACGCCGCGCGGGGATGACCTCTTCGTCTTCGCGCTGCCCGATCGGCGTCCGCTGTACCGCTCCGGCGGGTACGACGAGGGGCGCTACACGCGAGCGGGACCGATCCGTCACGGCGCGATCCGCCAGGTGCCGGCCGGCGGGGCGGGACCGGCCGCCCGCGGGGCCGAAGCCGAGTCCGGCGGTTGACGGGGGCGGATCGGCACGGTAACGTACGTAGTTATCGCAAGTTCTGGCCGAGCGCCCGCTGGCGCATCGGCGCCTCGCAGCCCGATCGCAGCCGACACTTATGCCCAAGCACCCCACGGCCGCACGCGTGCACAAGGAAGCGAGCCCGGACGACGCCTTCATCGCGCGCGTCCTGGAAACGACCGCGTGGGCCAGGACTCACTCGCGCACGCTGGTGATCGGTGGCGCCGTCTTCGTGCTGGCGATCGCAGCCGTCCTCTACTACCGGAACTACCGCAGCGCGTTGCGCGAGCAATCGGCGGTCGAGCTGCTCCGGGTCCGCCAGACGGCGGCCAGCGGCAACATTGCCCTGGCGCGGCGCGACCTCGAGACGTTCATCCAGCGCTTCTCCGGAACCCCCTCGGCCGACGAAGCCCGCCTGATGCTGGCGACCGTGCAGCTCGAGATGGCACAACCCGACTCGGCGGCCAGGACCGTGGGTCCGCTCGCGGACGACCTGGATGAGCCCCTGGGCACCTCCGCGGCCTTCCTGCTCGCCGCCGCCTACGAGGCGCAGAACAAGTCCGGGCAGGCGGAGGCCACGTATCTGCGCATCGCAGACGAGGCCGAGATGCCGTTCGAACGGCGCGAGGCGCTCGATGCGGTGGGCCGGCTGCGCCTCGAGGGCGGCAACGCCGCGGGCGCCGTTCAGGTCTACGAGCAGCTGGTTCGTGAGGCGCCGGAAGATACGGGCGAACGCTCGCTCTACGAGATGCGGCTGGCCGAGGCGCGGGCGCGCGCCACGGCGCCCAGCGGCGGGTGAGGTCACTGCGGCGACTAGCGCTTCAAGCCCAGCGCTCGCCGCGCCGCAGCTCCAATCCACTGGACCGTCTCGGCAAAACCCGCCCACGGATCCTGCTCCAGCCCGGACAACCGTTCCGGCAGGTTGCGGATGTTGAAGGAGTCCGACCGGATGCCGGGCTCGAGCTCGTCCCAGGCGAGCGGCGTCGCGACCGGCGCCCCGGCGCGCGCGCGCGTCGAGTAAGCGACGACCGCAGTCTGCCCGCGCGCGTTGCGCAAGTAGTCGAGGAAGATTTTGCCGTCCCGCTCGGCCTTGGCCATCTGGACCGTAAACCGGTCAGGTGCCGTCCGCGCGATGTCCTCGGCCACCGCCCGCGCGAACGTCCTCACCTCGTCCCAGTCGTGGCGGCGGGCGAGAGGAACCACGACGTGGAGCCCCTTGCCCCCGGTCGTCTTCACGAAGCTGGTCAGGCCGAGTTCCTCCAGGCGGTCGCGCATGCGCCGCGCCGCCTCCAGCACGGCGCGCCACTCCACCCCGGGCCCGGGATCCAGGTCGAACACGATCTGGTCCGGCCGCTCCGGCCGATCCTGCCGTGCGTTCGATACGTGCAGTTCGAGCACCCCCATCTGCACGAGCCAGATCAGGCCGGGCAGGGAAGTGATGGCCAGGTACGTGGCCGCGCCCTTCTCCTCCGCGACCTCCACCTTCTCGAGGCCCGGTCCGATCAGCTCGGGCGCGTGCTTCTGGAAGAAGCACTCCTTCTCATGCCCCTCGGGGCAGCGCACCAGCGTGAGCGGCCGGTCCTTCACGTGCGGCAGGATCCACTCCGCGACCGTCTCGTAGTACCTCGCCAGCTCGAGCTTGCTGATCGCTTCAGCGGGGTAGAGCACGCGGTCCGGGTTAGTGAGCCGCACCCCCGCAACCTGCACCGGACCCGCTCTTCGTGACGACGCCGTCCGCGCGGCTCCATCGCCGGATACGACCGCCGCCGACGCCCGCTCGCCCGCGGCTTCCGCTGCGCGCTGCGGCCGCTCCCGCACCACCTCCTGCGGGCGCTTGTCCTCCCGCAAACCCTGGAACGAAGGGTGGCGGAGCACGTCGTCCTCCGTCCATTCCGTGAACGCGACCTCGGCGACGAGCTTCGGCTCGACCCAGTGGACGCCGCGCGCGGCGGCGCCCCTGGGTGGATTGCTGAACGGCGGCGTGGTCCGCTCGAGCTCGCGCAGGCGAGCGTGCAGATCCCGGAGTGACTGATCCGTGAAACCTGTCCCCACCTTGCCGACGTGGACCAGCCGGCCATCGCGGTACACGCCGAGCAGCAGCGCGCCGAAGCCGGTGCGCGCCCCTGAAGGATCGGTGTAGCCGCCGACGACGAACTCCTGACGCTGCAAGCACTTGACCTTAAGCCAATCCCGGGCTCTCCCCGACCGGTACGGCGCGTCCCGCCGCTTCGCCACGATCCCCTCGAGTCCCAGCGCGCATGCCTGACGGTGGAACTCCTCACCCCGGCCCTCAACGTGATCGCTGTAGCGGATCCGGCCCGCCTCGGCGGCGTCGCCCGTGAGCAGCGCGGAAAGGATCGATTTGCGCTGCTCGAGCGGCAGCGCCCGCAGGTCGTAGCCATTCAGGTAAGGCAGGTCGAAGGCATAGTAGACCAGGTCTTCCTGGCGATCGCGGCTGAGCGCGTTCTGGAGCGCCTGAAAGCTAGTGGTGCCGTCGGGCTGGAGCGCGACCACCTCGCCGTCGAGCAGCGCGCTCTCGAGCGGGAGCGCACCGGCCGCTTCGGCGATGGGCGCGAAACGATCCGTCCAGTCCTTGCCGTGCCGCGTCATGAGGCGAGCCCTACCATCCTGGAGGCGGCAGAGGATGCGATACCCATCGAACTTCAACTCGTGCAGCCACAGGTCACCCGGGGGCACCTCGGAGACCAGCCTCGCGAGCTGGGGTTCCAGGCTCTTGGGCAGAGTCGACTCGCGAACCCCGGGCAGTGCCGCGAGCGCGGGGACCCGGGCGGCGGGCGGTTGGGGCGCCGACGAACGGGAGCCGGCGCGGCGGGCGGCGGTCCGCGTCGCCTTCAACCGCTGCCTGGCAGGAGCCTCAGCCGGTCCGCTCCGCTTCGAGCGCTTGCCCGCAGGAATGGGAGCCGACCCCCCGACCTCGCCGCCCCGGGTCCAGAGCCGATCCGCAGCGCCCGCGATCTGCTCGAGCGTGCGCCTGGTCAGAGCGCTCTTGCCACGGCTCTCGAGCAGTAGCTCACCCTCGCCCGGGCGGGCGTGGCGGTCCCGCTCCTTGATCAGCAGCCAGCTCTCCTTGCCGCGCTCGGCGGGCCGGCCGCCCATGCGCACCAGAGTCCAGCCGCCATGCAGCTTCTTGCCCCGTAGCTCGAACTTCAGCCGCCCCTTACGGTACGCCTCGGACGGGTCCCCCTGCGGCAGCCACACGCCCTGGTCCCATACCATCACGGCTCCGGCACCGTACTCGCCGGGCGGGATCACCCCCTCGAAGCCTCCGTACTCCAGGGGGTGGTCCTCCACGTGCATGGCCAGCCGCCGGTCCGCCGGATCCAGGCTGGGCCCCTTCGGCACCGCCCAGCTCTTCAGCACCCCCTCCAGTTCCAGCCGGAAGTCGTAGTGCAGGCGGGTGGCCGCGTGCTTATGCACCACGAACGCGCGCCCGCTCGCCCTCTTCTTTCTCCGGCCGCTCGGCTCCGGCGTGCGCCCGAAATGCCGCTTCTGCCGATAGCTTTCCAGAGTCATCCCGCCGCCCTTCGCCGCTCGGCACCCGCCCGGTGCAACGGCCGCACCAGATCCCGGTCGGGGCGCTCCGGCCAGAGTAGCCCCGCCGGGCGTGCGCATGCGACTTCGTATAATCTACATTATGTAAACCCAACCCCGCGCTTTCTGTGGATAAGGCTTCGGCTTCTCCACGGTTTTGAGCCGCTATCTTGGCCCCTGCACCCCGGCGGCGCGTGTGTGTCCTTCCCCGGGGAGCGGGCGGGGCCGACTCGCCGACCTCCCTCTTTCCCGCGGGGGGCAGAGAGGGACGGACCGGCGTCTATGGGCCTGCCGGCAGCGCCGTTTGGAGAGGCTGCTGGAGGACGGCCAGGGTGCGGGCGGTCGCCTGCGCGAGCAGGGCCTCCCGCTGCCCACGTTCGTCGCAGCGCGGAAAGCGGAGCGGCGCAGCGAAGGTGACCCGAACGGGCGCGCGGCGCAGCGACCGGTGCCAGCGAGGCCAGACGTCGTAGGAACCAGCGATCGTGCAGGGCACCACGGGCACGCCCGCCTTGAGGATCAGGCGGATCGCGCCCAGCCGGGGGGCCTGGAGGCGTCCGTCCCAGCTCCGTTCCCCTTCCAGGTAGATGCCGACGGGCTTGCCGGCGCGGAGTCGCCGCAGGGCAATGCGGACGGCTTGCGGGTCGACCTGGTAACGTCGCACCGGGAAGGATGCGATGCGGGGCATGAGCCAGCCGAAGCCGGGGGCAGCGAACTGCGTGCTCTTGGCCATCGTGTGCACGACGCGGGGGCAGATGGCCTGGATGAGGATCGGATCCAGAATGCTCTGGTGATTGCTGACCAGGAGGAAGGGACCGGCGCGCGGGAGGTGCTCGAGGCCCCGCACCTCGAGCCGGCAGATGAACGGGCTCGCCACCCGGACAATCCCCTGGCAAAGCCTGTAGAGGATCATCGGGCCACGATGCGAGGCTGGAATTCCAGGATCTCGCCCAGCCCGCTGCGCCGGTAGAAGCGGCGCAGCGCGAGCTGGAGCAGCTCCTCCCAGTAGCGAGCGGAGCCCTCGAGGAAGCGCAAGGAGACCAGCGGCTCGCCGCGAGGCTTGAGCTGGAGCGTGCTCGAGCTGGGTTGCACCGCCGTCAGCAACGCGAGCGGCCACTCCCTCACCTCGTCATCGTCGGCGTGAAAGGCGAGGCCGTCGCGCGTGAGGGTGAGGATTCCGGTCCGCGCCTCGCCGAAGTGCTCGGCCCACCCGAGCAGCTCCGTCGCACGGCGGACGGCCGTCACTCCGGCGGCGAAGCGCACCTGGACGCGTTCGCTATACGCGGACTCCCCTCCCCCACCCTCTCCGGACTCCCCTTCCCCGAAGCGGACCGGCGGGAGCCGCTGCATCCAGGTCGTCGCGGGCAGCGTGATGCGCAGGCCGCGCGCATCCCGCGCCTCGATCGTCGAGCCCCGACCCCGGCGGTATTCGGTGCCGCAGGCCGTGCAGGTTTCTCGGCGTCCGTTCTGCCGGATGCCGCGCTCGGTGCCGCACTGAGGACACGCCCAGAGCAGGTCTCTGATCATGTTCGACGAAGCAGGGTTGTGTGGCCCTGGCGGCGACTAGAGCTTTCCGAACAGGTCCAGGATTCTCAGCTTCCACACCTTCCACACCGCCTCCCACACGATGCGCTTCGACATTTTCGACTCGCCCTCCGCCCGGTCCACGAACACGATCGGGATCTCGCCGATGCGGAACCCCCCTTTCCACGTGCGGAAGCTCATCTCGATCTGGAAGGCGTACCCCTCGGATTCCACGCGGTCCAGGGCGACCGACTCGAGTACCTCGCGCCGGAAGCACTTGTAACCCGTCGTCGCATCGAACAGCGGCAGCCCTGTCACGAACCTCACATAGGCGGAGGCGTAGTACGACAGCAGGAGCCGGGGCATGGGCCAGTTCACCACGGTGACCCGCCCGTGGAAATAGCGCGCCCCCTGCACCAGATCGTAGTCGTGGATGGCCTCCAGGAACTGCGGCAGGTGCGCGGGATCGTGCGAGAAGTCCGCGTCCATCTCGAACAGGTAGCCATACCCGCGCGTGAGCCCCCAGCGGAAGCCCTCCAGGTAGGCCGTGCCCAGTCCGAGCTTCCCGCGCCGGTGCAGCACGTGCAGCCGTGGCTCGGCCTCGGCCAGTCGGTCGGCCAGCTCGCCCGTGCCGTCGGCCGACGCGTCATCGATCACCAGGATGTCGAGGCGCGCGTCCTGGCTCAGGATCTCGGGGACCAGACGCGGCAGGTTCTCCCGCTCGTTGTAGGTGGGAACGATGACCAGTCCGCGATCGCGCGTCTCTTGCATGCGAAATTACTTGTACGCCGAGATCGAGTTCACAAGAGGAAAGCCCGCCCGCGCAGGCAGCTCAGCCGACGCTGCGCCCGTCACTCTCGCTCGGCGCCGCCGGCCCGGGAGCCGGAAGCAAGAGCACGGCGAGCGGTAGCAGCTCCGCCACGGTGAACCAGAGCCGGGACGCCACGGAGACCAGGAAGGCCGCCGGCGCGGGAACCACCTGCGCGAGCAGCACCGCCATCACCCCTTCCCGCACCCCCACACCGGCCGGGGCGAACACCGCGACATAGCCGCCCAGGTATGCCGCCGCCACTGTCCCGGCAAGGTGCCGCGTCGAACCCGACGCGCCGGGCGCGAAGGCGATCACGAACAAGGAGAACGCCAGGCCGAGCATCACCCAGGTGATCCCGTAGCCGATCACCCACAGGAGCGCCTCCCGCGCGCGAATGCGGGCCAGCACATTCACCGCCGACTCGAGCAGTGGAAAGCGGCGGACCAGCGCAGCCCGTGTGCGCGCGCCGTGTCCGGTAGCGAGCCACAGCATGGTTCCCGCGAGGACCACCATGACGAGCGCGGCCGCGAGCGCCGGGCCCGGCCCCGCCCACCCGGGCAGCAGCAGCGTCAGAAAGAGCCCGCCCGTGGTCAGGAACCCGATCTGCCCGATCAGTGCCGCCGCCGTCGCCGGTACGGCCGGAATACCGGCGCGTCGGGCGAGCAGGGCGAGTCCCGTCAGTTGCCAGAGCTTGCCGGGAATGTAGCGGCCGAGGGCGGACACGAAGTAGACCCGCATCGCGGCGGTGATCGACGGAGCTCGCCCGAGGACGTCGCCTACGATCCGGCGCCAGAGCAGCGCATGCGCGAGGAATACGGCCAGGAGCAGTCCCGTGGACGCCGCCAGCGGTGCCACGGCCGGCCGCCAGCGCGCGAATTCCCGCGCATTCAGCCGCCCCAGGTCCACACCGACCATCCGGTAGAGGCCCCAGGTGATGAGCCCCGCGAGGACGAGTTGAGCGGCGCGCAGGAGCCAGCGCGGCGGGCGCCTCACCGCTGCTCCGCTTTTCTGGCGACGATGCCGATGCGCCGCCGCAGCAGCGGCAGCCAGCGACCGAGCACGCGCTCGAGCCGGCGCAGCCCGGGCACGTGGGACGGCAGGTACTCGACGCGGGTGACCGTGAGGCGGGCACGCTCCGCCGCGCCGACCAATGCTGCGACCGGCCGCAGTCCGATATGCGAGGGATC
>JACQPS010000355.1 GCA_016207445.1 Gemmatimonadota bacterium
CGGCCGGCCGCCGCGGGGATCCGTGCCCTCGGACGCCGCCTACGGGGACCTGCCGGAGGCCACCACGATCCTGGGCGCCGCCAAGATCACGGGGAAGACGGCGAGCGGCTGGTCCGTCGGCCTGATGGAGGCGCTCACGGCGCGGGAGCACGCGGATTACGTCCGCACCGATGGGGAGCGCGGAGACACCGTCGTCGAGCCGCTCGCCAACTATTTCGTTGGCCGCGCGCGGCGCGACCTGCGCAGCGGTCAGACGGCCGTGGGCGCAATGCTCACGGCGGTGAACCGGAGGCTCGACGGCACCGGCCTCGAGCACCTGCTCCGCTCGTCCGCGTACGCCGGCGGCTTCGACTTCAAGCACGAGTGGGCGCAGCGCAACTGGTCATTGCGAGGCTCGCTCGCGCTCAGCCGGATCTCCGGCTCGCGCGAGGTGATCGAGGCGGCGCAGCGGTCGTCCGCGCGATACTACCAGCGGCCGGACGCGGACAAGCTCTCGCCGGACACCACGGCGACCAAGCTCGAGGGGTACGCGGCCAACCTGGACCTGGACAAGCAGGCGGGACTGCACTGGCGCGGTGGCATCCGGCTGAGCAGCACCAGCCCCGGCTACGAGGTGAACGACCTCGGCTTCCAGACCGTTGCCGACCGGCACACGGCCCAGGCGTTTCTGGTTTACGTGGAGCAGCGCCCCGGCAAGCGATTCCGCAACTGGAATCTGAACCCGGGGGTGCGCTTCGAGTGGAACTACGACGGCGACCTGGTCGACGCGCAGCCGTACTTCAGCGCTTTCGGGCTGTTCGCGAATTACTGGGCCGGCAACGTATACCTGAGCCGCGGGCTCGAGACGCTCAACGACCGGCGCACGCGCGGCGGGCCGCTGACGCGGGACCCTGGGAGCACGTCCGTCTCCAGCTTCATTGGCAGCGACACCCGCAAGAAGATCAAGCTGAACGCGTTTGGCTACTATGCCTGGTCGGAGTCGGGCGGCCACAGCTACTCCGTCGGGCCAGGCCTCAATATCGTACCGACGGCGAACTGGAGCCTGTCACTCACGCCGCGCCTGTTCCGCTCCCGCACGATCGCGCAGTACGTGCAGTCGGTAGCGGATGCGACTGCGACGGAGACGTACGGGCGCCGCTACATCTTCGCGGACCTGGCGCAGACCACGCTCGCGCTCGAGACGCGGCTGAACCTGACCTTCTCGCCGCGGTTCACGCTCCAGCTCTACGCGCAGCCATTCCTGGCCAGTGGAGACTACGGTCACCCCAAGGAGCTCGCCGCCCCGCGCAGCTTCGAGTTCCATGAGTACGGCCGGGACGCGGGCACGGCCCAGGAAGTGAGGGGCAACGACGGCAGCCTGCAAGGGTTCACCGTCGATCCGGACGGAGTCGGGCCGGCCGAGGGCTTCTTCGTGCCGAGCCTCGACTTCAATTTCCGGTCGCTGCGGGGGAACGCCGTGCTGCGCTGGGAATGGCGGCCGGGGTCCACGCTGTTCCTGGTGTGGCAGCAGCGGCGCTCGGACTATGTCCCGTATCTGGGAGATTTCCGCTTCGGGCGCGACCTGGAGGGCCTCGCGCATGCCGACGACGACAATATCTTTCTCCTCAAGATCAACTACTGGCTCAACCCCTGAAGCTCACCACAACCTCGCCATCGCAACAGGTCGTTCGACGGTTCGAGCAGCCGGTCCGCGAGTTCGACCGGAGTCACTGTATCGTTCGCGCCCGCGCGCACCGCCGTCTGTGTGCGGCCCCGGCAGCGTCGGTCCCGCCGACCCGCCTGGCGGGCAAGGCACGTTCCCTGCCCGCGAGGCGGTTCGGTTGAGCAAGGCGCGGCAGCCGTCTATCTTCGGGCGCGCTCATGATGGCACAGACTCGGCACGCGCTCCAGCTGCTCTCGGCCGCGCTCCTGCTGTCGGTCGCGGGTGCGGCCTCACCCCCGGACGTGGCGGCCCAGCGCCCTGCGGCGGGGCGGTCACTCTCCCAGCTCATCGACTCGGTGCTGGGCACGCCGCCGCTGGACCGCTCGCACTGGGGCATCGAAGTCTACGATCCGGCGCGCAGGCGCTCCGTGTACCGGCTGAACGCGCAGCGGCGCTTCATTCCCGCGTCCAACCTCAAGCTGGTGGTCGGCGCCGTCGCACTGGCGGAGCTGGGGCCCGACTACCGGTTCCGTACCGAGGTGCGGGCCGCCGCGGGCGACGCCGCCGCCGTCGCCTCGCGGCTGCTCGTCGTGGCCCGCGGCGACCCCAGCTTCTCCTCCTGGTTCCACGCGAACCCGCTGGCGCCACTCGACTCGCTCGCCGATTCGCTCGCCCACGCCGGCCTCCGGCGTGTGGCCGGAGACCTGGTGATCGACGCGAGCTACTTCGACCGTGAGCTGGTCAACCCGACCTGGGAGATCGGGGATATCGACTGGCGTTCCGGTGCCCGCGTCACGCCCCTCGCCGTGCTCGAAGCCGCGGTGCCGATCGTGACCGTGCCCGGGCCGCGCCCCGGCGATCCCGCGCAGGTCACGCTGCTGGATCCGGTCGGCACCTTCTCTGTCACCGCGCGCGTGACCACCGCCGAGGCCGGCGAGGACCTGAAGCTCGTGGTCAGCGAGCGACGGCCGGGGACCGACACGCTCGTGGTCACCGGTGTGATCGCGGTCGACGAGGAGCCGGACACGTCCTATCTGGCGCAAAGCGATCCCGTGCGGTACGCGGCCCATGCGCTCGTGGCCGCGCTCACCGCGCGCGGCATCGAGCTGGCGGGCGAGGTCCGGGTCATTCATGACACCATGGAAGCACGCACATTGCGGGAGGCGACGCCGCGGGCGCTGGCGACCTGGGCGTCGCCACCCCTGCGGCGAATCGTGGCGGCGCTGCTCAAGCCCAGCCGAAACTGGATCGCCGACGTGCTGGTCAAGACGCTGGGCGCGGAGCGGCGGAGCGTGGGCAGCTGGGAGGCCGGCCTGGACGTCGAGCGCAGGTACCTGATCGAAGCGGCCAGGATCGATTCGAGCGCCTTTCAGTTGCGCGATGGCTCCGGCCTGTCGGCGCAGAACCTGCTCACACCCGGCGCCATAGTGCGGCTGCTCGAGCACGCGAGCCGCGCCCCCTGGGGGAAGCATTTCCGCGCGGCGCTCGCGGCACCCGGCGAGAGGGGCAGCACGCTCGAGACGCGGCTGCAGGGGCTCGAGGGACAAGCCGCCGCCAAGACCGGCTCGATCACCAATGTCCGCACGCTGAGCGGCTACGTCACGATGGCGGACGGCAAGGACTGGATCTTCAGCATCCTGACCAATGCGTCGGGGTCGGCAGGCGGTGCCCATCGCCGCGCGCTGGACCGGCTCGTCCGGGAGCTGGCGGAGAGGGGGAGCAAGCCATGACAGGACGCGGACGCGCGCTGGTCGCGCTCGGCGGGGTCGTACTGGCATTCGCGGCCGGATTCGGCTGGCAGTACGTGCGCGCCGAGCGCACGACCGCCGCGCTCGCCGAGACGCGCGCGGCGCTCGCGTTCAGCCGACTCGAGAACACGCTGGGCGGCGCCGCCGTCGCGGCGCAGCACGGCGGCTACGACCTGGCGCTTCGGCTCGCCAGCGAGTTCTTCACGGACCTGCAGCAGCGGATCGCGCAAGCGCCCGCCCGCGCGCGCTCGGAGCTCGAGGCGATTCTCGCGCAGCGCGATGCCACGATCACGCTGCTGTCGCGGGCAGAGCCGCAGTCGGCGGAGGTGCTGGCCCGCATGTTCGTGCGCACCCGCGTGGCGCTGGGCGGGCCCGAGCAGGCGATCCCCCTCGCTCCGGCGCCCGCCGGAGGCCCGTGAGCGCGCGACCGCACGTGTGGGCAGCCGCCGCGGCGTGGGCACACGTCTCTCAGCGATTTCGCGAGGGTTGGCGCCTGCTGCCGGCGCGCGACCGGCGGCGGTGGAGCCGGACGATCATCGGCGGGTACGGCGTGCTCGTCGTCGTCTCGCTGCTGCTGCTCGTCGCAACGAAGTGGGCCCTGGCGCGGGGACTGCTCGCCTGGGAGGCTGGTGTCCTGCGCGACTGGATCGAGACGCTGCCGGTATCGTTCAGCACGGCCGTCTGGATCCAGGTCTTCGGCAGCGACATCACGCTCGCCATCCTGGTCTCCTGCACCGCGGGCGTGGCGGCCGCGGCCCGCCGCCCACTGCGCGCCTTGAGCATCCTGGCGGCGTACGTGCTCATCGACCCCGTGATTCGACTGGTGTGGCTGCTCTGGGGGCGGGCCCGACCCACGGTGATCATGGACGGGGCGGCTGCGCCGGGCTTCGCGTCGTTCCCCTCCGGGCACGTGGCCAAGACCTTGGCGGTCTACGGCATCCTGGCCTATCTCTGGGGCGCCGCGAGTCGCAGCGCGGCCGAGCGCACGCTCGCGGGCGCCCTGCCCATCGGGATCGGGGGCCTCGTGATGATCGGCAGGTTGCGCATGGGCGCGCACTGGCCCAGCGACGTTCTGGCCGGAACCCTTCTCGGAATCCTCTGGCTGCTGCTGCTGATCATCGCACTCCGCCGCGGCGAGACGGGCGTCGGCGAAGAATCGAGCTAGTCGGCCGGCACCGCCTCGAGCCGCTCGCCCAGCAGCGCCTGCCGCGTTGCCCGGTAGCCCTCCTCCAGGAAATACTGCGTGCGCGTGAAATCGAAGGTCGAGTAACCGTCCAGCCGCGGCCGCACGTACACCAGCGGCGGGCCGTCCCACGTCTCGAGCCCCGTGCGCTTGCGCGCGTAATTCATGATGTCGTACACGCGGTGATAGACCGCGACCATCCCCTTCGAGATCACATCGAGCGAGTCCTTGATCGCGCCCGCGCCCACATCGATCGCGATGATCAGATCCGCGCCCCGCTCCGCAGCACGCGCCACCGCCAGCGAATCGCCCACGCCGCCGTCCACGTAGTAGCGGCCACTGATCTCCCCCGGCGGATAGAACATCGGCAATGCCGCCGAGGCGTACACTGCATCGGCGACGCTCACGTCGGTCCGGCCAGCCGTGCCGAACCACTCCATCGCCCCCGTCTCCAGATCCACGGCGTTCATCGACATCGGAAGCGCCAGCTCCTCGAAACGCACCGCCGGCAGCACCGCGTCGATGTATTCCCGGAAGGGGTCGCCCCGGAAAACGCTCGGCTGCCGTATGCCGTTGAACAGCAGCGCCGGGATGTTCAGCGATACGATGTCCCGCTTGCGCAGCGCCAGCGCCTTGGGCGCAAGCTCGCGCCAACCTTCGCCGCCGGCGATGCAGGCGCCCACCAGGGCGCCAATGCTCGTACCGATGATCTCCGCGATCTCGAGGCCCGCCTCCTCGACCGCCTTCCACGCACCGATGTGCGCCATGCCCTTCACGCCGCCGCCACCCAGCACCAGGACCACCCGCTTCATATTCGCTCCTTTCGTGGCCGGCGCCGACGCAACCTGAACGTTAGTAGTGGCCCGTGCGCTCCAAAGATCCGCCGGGGACCGCGGGTGAGGGTGGGGGCGAGGGTGAGGGGGAGAGCAAGCGGGATCACGGCGGGTGAGGGGACGACCCCCGCCCGATTTGTTCCCGCACTGCCCCCACCCTCACCCTTCGCC
>JACQPS010000356.1 GCA_016207445.1 Gemmatimonadota bacterium
GTGATGAGCGGGTACTAGGGCGTATGTGCGGGATCGTGGGCGTATCGGGCATCGAGCACGCGGCCGAGCTGGCCTTCCTCGGCCTGTACGCGCTGCAGCACCGCGGGCAGGAGGCAGCGGGCATCTGCGCGGTGGCCGACGACGTCGCGCGCGTGCACAAAGCCGCGGGCCTCGTGGCCGAGGCCTTCGACGACGAGGTCCTGGGCCGTCTACCCGGCCGGGTCGCGCTCGGGCACACCCGCTATTCGACCGCGGGTGGCCCGGGCCTCGCCAACGCGCAGCCGCTGGTCGTGCGCTACCACCAGGGCGACCTGGCGCTGGTGCACAACGGCAACCTCACGAACGCGCAGCTCTTGCGGGACGAGCTGGTGCGGGCCGGCGCGCTCTTCCAGGCCACCATCGATTCCGAGGTCATCGTCCACCTGATCGCGCGCTCGCGCTGCGACACGGTCGAAGCGCAGATCGCGGACGCGCTCGCACGGCTCCAGGGTGCGTATTCCGTGCTCATCACCGTCGGCGAGGCGCTCTATGCGGCACGCGATCCGTGGGGGTTCCGGCCGCTCGTTCTCGGGCGCAAGAGCGGCGGCCACGTCGTCGCCAGCGAGACCTGCGCGCTGGATCTCATGGGCGCGGAGTTCGTGCGCGACCTGCGCGCCGGGGAGATGCTGAAGATCGAGGGCGACGTCGTGACCCCCCTCCCCGATCTGCCCGTCGCGCCCCGGCCGGCCCCCTGCATCTTCGAGCTGGTCTACTTCGCGCGGCCGGACTCGCGGCTCTGGGGCGCGAGCGTGGATCGCGCGCGCCGCGCCTTCGGCCGTCAGCTCGCGCGCGAGCACCCCGCGGACGCCGACTGCGTGTTCAGCGTGCCGGACTCCTCGAACTCGGCCGCGCTGGGCTACAGCGAGGAGAGCGGCATCCCGCTCGAGCTGGGCCTCATCCGCAATCACTACGTGGGCAGGACCTTCATCCACCCCACGCAGACCGGCCGCGACTTCCAGGTGAAGATCAAGTACAACCCCGTGCGGGAGGTGCTGGAGGGCAAGCGTGTGGTAGTCGTGGATGATTCGCTGGTGCGCGGCACGACCAGCCGTGGCCTGGTAGCACTCATCCGCGAGGGCGGCGCACGCGAGGTGCACTTCCGCGTGGCGAGTCCGCCGGTCATCTCGCCGTGCTTCTACGGCATCGACATGCCCACGCGCGCGGAGCTCATCGGCGCGCGCCTGTCGGTCGAGGAGATCCGGCGGCACCTCGGCGTGGAATCGCTCGGTTACCTGTCGCGCGACGGGCTGCACGAGGCGGTGCAGGAATTCGGCCCGTTTTGCGATGCGTGCTTTTCGGGCGAGTACCCAGCGCCGCTGGTAGACGTGGAATACAGGCGGCAGGTGGCCGTTACGGTGTAGGCGTGGTGCCGAAGTTCGAAGTTGCACTCCCGTCATGACGCAGAGGAGCAAGAAAGTATGCCCGGGCGCTTCGTCTACTACTTCGGCAACGGCCGCGCGGACGGCGGCAAGGAAGACAAGGCGCTGCTCGGCAGCAAGGGCGCGAACCTGGCCGAGATGACGCGCATCGGCGTCCCGGTTCCGCCCGGCTTCACGCTCACGACCGAAGTCTGCCGCGCCTACCTGCGCACCGGCCGTTTTCCGCCGGGGCTGGAAGACGAAGTCCAAGCCGGCATCCAGCGCCTGGAGCAGGACACGGGGAAGCGGTTCGGCGGCACCGATAACCCGCTGCTGGTCTCGGTCCGGAGCGGCGCGGCCGTCTCCATGCCCGGCATGATGGAGACGATCCTGAACCTCGGGCTGAACGAGGCAACGGTCGGGGTGCTGGCGCGCGCCGCCCGCGATGCCCGCTTCGCCTACGACTCCTACCGCCGCTTCGTGCACATGTACGGGGACGTGGTGCTGGGCGTGCCGCACGAGCAGTTCGAGGCGCTGCTCGCCGCGGCGCGCGAGCGGCGCGGCGTCGAGCACGATACCGAACTGAGCGCGCATGACCTGCGCGGCCTGGTGCAGGAATACAAGGCGCTGGTTCGCAGGGAGACCGGCGCCGACTTTCCCGACGCGCCGGACCGGCAGCTCTGGGGTGCGATCGAGGCGGTGTTCCGCTCGTGGACGATCGAGCGCGCCGTCGCCTACCGCCGCGTGCACGGCATCTCCGAGGATCTCGGGACCGCCGTGAGCGTGGTGGCCATGGTCTACGGCAATATGGGCGAGGATTCGGGGACCGGCGTCGCGTTCACGCGGGATCCGTCCACGGGCGAGCGGCGCTTCTACGGCGAGTTCCTGCTGAACGCGCAGGGCGAGGACGTGGTGGCGGGGATCCGCACGCCCCTCTCCATCGAGGAGATGGAACGACTGCTCCCCCGTGCGTACAAAGAGCTGCTGCGCGTGCAGGAGACGCTCGAGCATCACTACCGCGAG
This sequence comes from Gemmatimonadota bacterium, assembly GCA_016207445.1. Taxonomy (GTDB): domain Bacteria; phylum Gemmatimonadota; class Gemmatimonadetes; order Longimicrobiales; family RSA9; genus JACQPS01. The sequence continues at coordinate 2,421 of JACQPS010000356.1, forward strand.
ATGCAGGACCTGGAGTTCACGGTCGAGCGAGGCCGACTCCACCTGCTCCAGACGCGCACGGGCAAGCGCACCGCGGCGGCCGCCGTGCGCATCGCCGTAGACATGGCGGGCGAGGGGCTCATCGATCAGGCCGAGGCCGTACTGCGCGTGGACCCGCGCCAGCTCGACCAGCTCCTGCACCCCTGCCTCGATCCGGATGCCGACGCCGTCACCCTCGCCACCGGCCTGCCGGCCTCGCCCGGCGCGGCGGCGGGTCGCGTCGTGTTCTCCGCGGACCGCGCGGCGGAAGCCGGCGGCGCGGGCGAGCCGGTCATCCTGGTGCGGGAGGAGACGTCGCCGGACGATTTCCAGGGAATGGTGGCGGCGCAGGCGATCGTGACCGCGCGCGGGGGCATGACCTCGCACGCGGCGGTCGTGGCGCGCGGCATGGGCAAGACGTGCGTGGTCGGCGCACATGACCTGCACATTCACGGCGCCTTCTTCACGGCGGGTGGGCAGACGATCCGCGAAGGGGACTGGATCACAGTGGATGGGACCACCGGCTGTGTTCTGCTCGGCCAGGTCCACACCGTCGAGCCCGAGCTGTCGGAGCACTTCCACCGGCTGATGTCGTGGGCCGATTCCTACCGGACGCTGCGAGTCCGGACGAACGCGGACACGCCCGGCGATGCGCAGAAGGCGCGCGAGTTCGGCGCGGAGGGGATCGGGCTCTGCCGCACCGAGCACATGTTCTTCGAGGGGGAGCGTATCCATGCCGTGCGCGAGATGATCCTGGCGCGGGAGCCGGAGGGGCGGCGCGGCGCCCTCGCCAGGCTGCTCCCGATGCAGCGCGGCGACTTCGAGGGGATCTTCCGGGCCATGGCCGGGCTGCCGGTCACGATCCGGCTGCTCGACCCGCCGCTGCACGAGTTTCTGCCCAAAGGCGCGGACGACGTCCTCGAGCTGGCGCGCGCCATCGGTGCAGACGCGGACACGATCGCGAAGCTGGTCGAGCGACACCGCGAGGCCAATCCCATGCTCGGCCACCGGGGCGTGCGCCTCGGCATCACGTATCCCGAGATCACGGAGATGCAGGCGCGTGCGATCTTCGAGGCCGCGGTCACGGTCGCGCGCGAAGGCATCGCCGTCCTTCCCGAGGTCATGGTGCCACTCGTGGCGGACGTGGCGGAGCTGGTGCGGCAGGCCGTGCTGATCCGTCGCGTGGCCGACGAGGTGCTGGGGGAAGCGAAGCTCGAGCTGCCGTACCTGATCGGGACGATGATCGAGCTGCCGCGCGCGGCGCTCAGCGCGGGCGCGATCGCGCGCGAAGCCGAGTTCTTCTCGTTCGGCACCAACGATCTGACGCAGACCACCTACGGCATCTCGCGCGACGACGCGGGCAC
>JACQPS010000359.1 GCA_016207445.1 Gemmatimonadota bacterium
GCGCGAGCGCGTACCGCTCCAGCCTCGTCTCGTCCGCCCACGGGTCGTGCAGCTCGACCCCCTCGAGATCCACGCCCAGCGAGGCGGCGAGCTGCCGAATGCGGTCCGGGTGGCCGAGCAGCACGGGGCGCGCGATGCCCTCGTCCACGATGTGCGCCGCGGCGCGCACGATGCGCTCGTGGTCGCCCTCCGGAAACACGATGCGCCGGGGGTCGTGCGCCGCCTTCAGCATCAGGTCGCGCATGACCTCACGAGCGCGGCCCAGGCGCGCCTCGAGCTGGAGCCGGTACTGCTCGAGGTCCACGCGCGCGCGCGCGACCCCCGTCTGCATGGCCGCCTCCGCGACCGCGGGCGCGACCCAGAGCAACACGCGCGGGTCGAACGGCTTCGGGATCAGGTAGTCGCGGCCGAAGCGGAAGCTCGCGGCCTCGTAGGCGGCCGCCACCTCCTCCGGCACGTCCTCACGTGCGAGCGCCGCCAGCGCGCGGGTCGCGGCCATCTTCATCTCTTCCGTGATGGCGCGCGCCCGCACGTCCAGCGCGCCACGAAAGATGAAGGGGAAGCCGAGGACGTTGTTCACCTGGTTCGGGTAGTCGGTCCGGCCGGTCGCCATGATCGCGTCATCCCGGACCGCCGCGACCTCCTCGGGTGTGATCTCCGGGTCCGGATTGGCCAGCGCGAAGATGATCGGATTCCTGGCCATTCTCGCGACCATTTCCCGGGAGACGATGCCGCCGACCGAGAGCCCGACGAACACGTCCGCACCCTGGAGCGCTTCGGCGAGCGTGCGGCGGGGCGTCTCCACCGCGAAACGCGCCTTGTACCGGTCGAGCTCGGCCAGCCGGGCGCGCGAGATCACGCCCTTGCGGTCGCACATCACGATGCGCTCGCGCCGCACTCCCAGCCGCACGTAGTGCTCGGCCGTCGCGATCGCGGCTGCGCCCGCGCCGCTGAATACGATGGTTACGTCCTCGATGCGCTTGGCCGCGAGCTCGAGCGCGTTCAGCAGCGCCGCGCCCGTGATGATGGCCGTGCCGTGCTGGTCGTCGTGGAAGACCGGGATCTGGAGCCGCTCGCGCAGCGTCTCCTCGATGTAGAAGCACTCGGGCGCGGCGATGTCCTCCAGGTTGATGCCGCCCACGGTGGGCTCGAGCAGCTCGCAGAAGCGGATCACATCGTCCGGGTCCTTGCTCGCGATCTCCAGATCGAAGACGTCGATATCCGCGAAACGCTTGAAGAGGACCGCCTTCCCTTCCATGACCGGTTTGGCGCCGAGCGGACCCAGGTTGCCGAGCCCGAGCACCGCCGTCCCGTTCGAGACCACGGCGACCAGGTTCCCGCGCGCCGTGTAGCGGTAGACGTCGTCGGGTTGCTCCGCGATCGCGCGGCACGGCTCGGCCACGCCCGGCGTGTAGGCGAGCGAGAGGTCGCGCTGTGTCCCCACCGGCTTGGTGGGGATCACGGCGATCTTCCCCGGCCGGTCCCCGGCATGATACTCGAGCGCCGCCTGCCGTCTGCTCGCCATCTTCCGCCTCCTGCCGCGCAAGGCTACGGCGTCCGCGCCGCCCCCGTCAAGGCGCGGCGGCCGCCCGCGCCGTGCACGCCGCAGCGGTCGCGGCGCTGCCGGAATCCCGCGACGCATCTGGCTGCCCACCACGTCCGGCTGGTACGGCTAATGCACCGGCCACCGGAAGGCCTGTCATCGGGCCTGTCCTTCCGCAAAGGAGCCACGCGATGCGACTCGGGCCGATGCGCCGCGCGGGTCCGGTCCTGTTGCTGACAGCGATCTGGGCGTGCGAGGGAAACGATGCTCCGGTGGGCCCGGAAGCGGGTGCGCGGGTTTCGGCCTCCACCTCGCCCGACTTGAGCGCGCTGGCGAAATACGTGGACGGCCCACTCGACCTCCCGACGGACCTCGTTCAGCAACTGATCGGGCCGGCCGGCGGCAGCCTGTCCATCGGCGGCTTCGAGACCGTGGTGCCGCCCGGCGCCGTTTCGATTCCCACGCTGTTCACGATCCTGGTTTCGCTGGGCGACGAGCGGGTTCATGCCGAGTTCGGGCCGCACGACCAGACGTTCCTGCAGCCGGTCACTCTCCGCACGCCGTACCTGGGCACGACGGCGGAGGGTAAGGCTGTGCGCGTCCTGTGGTGGGATGGCGCCTCGTGGGTTCCGCTCGAGACGACGGTCACGGCGGATGGCCGGCTGGAGGCGAGTACGACCCACTTCTCCGAGTACGGCACCGAGGAGGAGCTGCGAGGCATCACGGTCTCGGGTGGCTGACCGGACATGGAGCGACGTGATCTCCCGATCGGACTTCTTCTTCGGATCCTGCGCGATCTTCCCGAGCTGACGCCGCTGCGCGAGGCCATCCTGAGCGCCTCGACGCGAGCCACGCAGGCGCGCGGCCCTGGCAGGGCGCACGAGACCATCGCCCGGCGCGTGCTGCCACTCGACCGAGTCGAGGACCTGGTCCAGCAGGCGTCTCGCTCGGTGCACCAGCGCGTCCGCTACCTGTACGAGGGACTCGACAACCTGCTGCATGCGCTGGCGGCAGGAGATCGCGGCGCCGCCGTCGATCAGCTGCTGGCACTGGCGGATGCGGCGCAGGCGGGCGAGCAATGGGCGCATGCGCGCCCGTACCTGGAGCTCGCGGTGGAGGTGGCCGAGCCCAGTTCGGACCGCCGCCCCCTTGCCCGCGCGCTGCGGCACCATGCACGGCTGTTGTGGAATCTGGGCGAGGCCGGTCCTGCCTGCTCGCTGTACAGCCACAGCCTGGCGGCCGCCCAGGCGGCAGGGGACAGGCTGGCGCAGATCAAGGCGTATACGGGTCTCGGCAACGTACGAAGCTTCCAGGGGCGCTGGGCCGAAGCCCAGAGCCACTACCAGGACGCCCTGGCGCTGTGCACGGACGCGCCACCCCTGGTTCGCGGCCAGCTGTGCAACAACCTGTCGATCGTCGCGCGCGAGCGAGACCAGTGGGTGGAGGCAGAACACTGGCTGGAGCAAGCCGCGCGGATCTGGCAGGAGCTTCCGTCGCCGGTCGATCTGTCCGTCTGGCACAACAGCCGTGGCATGCTGCACCTGGCGCGCGGCGAAGCCGAGCAGGCGGAAACGGCGTTCTACCGCGCCTTCGAGTACGCACCCACGCACTTCGACCGGGCCATGGTCCTGGACAACCTGGCCGAGCTCGCGCTACGACAGGGGCGCTTCGCCGACGCCGAGACCGCGGCGCGCCGGGCCGAAGAACACGCGCTGGCGGCCGGCTCGCCCCGCGCGCTCGCGGAAGTCTACCTGCGGCTGGGCAAGATCGCGCGGCTGCAAGGCGACGCCAGTGGCGCCACGTTCTTCGTGCAAGCCCTCGAGCTGTGCGGGCATCGCCGCTACCCTCTCCTCGAGGGCACCGTGCACCTCGAATACGGCCTCTTCCAGCGCTCCGTCTCGGATGCCGAAGGAGCGCGGCAATCCATCGAGCGGGCGCGCGCATTGTTCGCGGATTGCGGCGCGACACGCGAGTCGGAGCTGGCATCCCAGCAGCTGGCGCCCGCATAGAGAGCGGGGCTGCGCTCGCGCGCAGCCCCGCTTCGTGCCGGGCGTCGGGGCGGGCTAATGCCGCCGATTACGGGCCCTGCACGGCGCGCCTCGCGTTCACCCGGCCATAGCCGAACACCGGGTCCCATCCGGGCGTGCCGAGGTCGTCCGAGCTGGCGCGCAGGATCTGGCGCACCTGGTCCGGCGAGAGACTCGGATTCTTGCCGAGCACCAGCGCCGCCACACCGGCCGCGTGCGGCGAGGCCATCGAGGTGCCACTGAAGATCGCCAGGTTGCCAGTGGTGTTGATCAAGGTCGTGACGGTCGTGCGCGACTCGATCTGCTGCTTCAGGTAAAGCCCATCCTCCAGCGAGATCGAGACCACTGGAATCCACTTCCGTCCGTCGCTGGTCGTTGCCGTCCCCAGCGTGCCGGCGAAGTTCCCCGGCGTGTGATTGTGAATCACGGCCGCCACGCAGCCGGCGTTCATGGCGGCCTCCGTCTTGGCCGCGAACGTGGTGCCGCCGCGGCTGATGACCGCGGTCTTGCCCGTGCAGTCGATCGCCTCGAACTCGGCTGCGGTGCCGAAGCCGGCGTAGACGTTCTCCGCGGTGATCCCGCGTTTGCCGGTCTTGCCCGCGAACACCAGGGCGATCGCCTCCAGCTCGCGACCGTTGTCGGTGTCGACCGTGAGAGAGGTCTCCTGCCCCTGACCGACGAGATAGGAGGAGAGGTTGTTCACGCCCGGCGCCGTGAGCTCCTGCTCCGTGCCGAACTGCGAGAAGCTGGCGAGCAGGTCGGCGTCATCCGTGGCGCCCACGGCGA
>JACQPS010000360.1 GCA_016207445.1 Gemmatimonadota bacterium
GCGCTGCACCGTTTGGCCAAGGACGATGAGGCGTTGGCCGAGCTCGAGCGCGCGATTGAAATGAACAAGACCGCGTTGGATACCGCCAGGGCGAGTGATCAGGTGTCCCTGCTGCGGTATCAGATCGTAGACTCGTACGTCTGGCAGGCCAATATCCACCGCGAGCGGCGGGACTACGACAAGGTCTACCAGGTGCTGGCCGCGGCCGTGGACTTCGATCCGTCTCGCAAGGAGCTGCTCGCGCAAGAGCATCTCGCCTCTGCCAGCCGCTATGCGCAGTCGGGTCAGACGGAGAGGGCGATCGAGGAATACCGGAAAGCCATAGCGGCAGCCCCCGACGCCTGGCAGTATTCGTACAAGCTGGGTGAGTACTTGCTGCGCAGCACCGAGCGCTGGGCGGAGGCACTGGAAGCCTTTCGCAACGCGTGGGACAAGGGGTACCAGCGCGGCATCGCCCGCCACGGGATCGCCCTCGCGCTGCACCGTTTGGGCAAGGACGACCAGGCCCTAGCCGAGCTCGAGCGCGCGATTGAAATGAACAGGGCCGCCTTGGATACCGCGAGGGCGAGCGATCAAGCGGCCCTGCTGCGGTATCAGATCGCGGACGACTATTTCTGGCACAGCAGGATTGTCCGGTCCGCCAAGACCCACCGGCAGCACCTGCACCACGACAGCACCTACCGGGCGTTCGCTGCGGCCCTTCAGCACAACCCGTCCAACAACGAGCTGCGGGGAAAGATCCTCGGGTTGGGACACTTCGCCTTCGGCGACGGAGATTACGACCTCGCCATCAATCTGTATCGGTTGGCATTTCACGATCCCGTGACGGGGGCACCGCGTCACGATCTTCGGGAGGAGCTCCTTCTGGCGTGGGGCATCGCACCGGAAGTGATGCTGGAGCTGGTCGAGAATCGACGGCGTCTGGGGCGCATTGCGCCGGAATACACCCACACACTCCTGGTGGTCTGCTACCACGGCATCGTCGTCGAGAGGGTGGGCGGAGGCCGCATGCGCGTGCCGACGAGAGTCACCGAGGCCCAGAAGCGCGATGTCGAGGCCAAGTTGAGGTGGCTGACGCAGGTCGTCGAGAGCATGAGCGACGGCCGGTTCTCGCTCTCGATCGTGAAATGGAGCGACGCCAGGCCCGACAGCGGCCAGGCCCTCGAGTCTCCGGGTGGGTACCTCGGCGACAGCCGGATCCTGGTCGAGACCATCAATGAATTCGACACGGTCATGCGTGTATGGCCGATGAGCAACACCGTTCGGGCCTGGGTGGACGTTGGTTACCTGGACCTTCGGCCGAGCCGGTCGACCAGCACCCGGCGGGCCGTGCTCAACATCGGCCCGGACCATCCACACGGGATCTGGTTGCACGAGTTCTTCCACATACTCGAGGAGTTGGCCGGCATCAGTCCGGCCCATGGCTACTTCCCCGAAGAGCGCCGGCATTTTCCCGGCTGGACCGGCCGCGAGGAGATGGACTACTACCGCTGGCACTTCCGCACCACACTCTCGGGCGTCGGCTGGAAGAACCTCAATTTCCGCCTGAAGCACCCCCTTCAGTAACGCCATCGCCGCTTCACGGCGCCGAACCCGCGCGCGCCGAGCTCAGGTCGCACGGCGGCCATTCGCCGCGCCCACAAACTGGTGTTCCCGACAAGGAAGATCTTGTGCGGCGTGCGAGGCGCCGGCATTGTTGGACGCACCCAACCCGTACAACACACACCCCCCACGCTCGCGGCCCGGGAGCCGGCGCACCGGGCCCGCGAGAGTCCTCGCATGACACACCTTCGAGTGCTGCTCGCTGTTTTGCTGGGCAACGCCTGCGTCCCGGTGCACGGCCCGCGCGGCGCGTACATCACGTTCCTGCCGCCGGACCAGAGGCCGCCGCTGGTGGGCGCGAGCCGGGCGGCGGACTCGCTCTGGGGTGCGCCGGAGGCGAGCGAGCGCGGAGACGGCATCGCGGAGCACCGGCGCGCGTCGCTGGACAGCCTGGTGCGGCGCTTCACCCCCACGCTGGTGCTGCCGCGGGCGGAGTACGTGAAGGTGGGGACGCGGAAGTACCGGCTCCTGCCGGTAGCGGCCACGCTCATCGACACCCTGCGCGTGGACCTGATCAACGCCTCGCCCTACTCTCTGCGTGACACACTGAACGTTGCGCTGAGCGAGACGTCGACGGATTCGCTGGTGCGGCTGGTGGAGGGGGCGCTGCAGTACCAGAGCGGCGCGGAAGTGCTGGGCGCGCGCTACTTCGATTTTCCGGGGCGCAACCCGCGGGAGTGGTGGCAGGCGTACGGGCGGCTGCGCTCGGGTCCGGACAGCGCGCGCTGGAGCGAGCCGACGGTGTATGCGCATCCGTTCGTGGACCGGGACGGCCGCGTGGTGATCCAGTACTGGTGGTACTACCCGTTCAACGATTTCCTGGGCAACCACGAGGGGGATTGGGAGCACATCAACGTGGTGCCGAGCGCGGATGGGCAGCGAGTGGAAGAGGTGCACTACTACTTCCACGTGCGCAGCGTGCGGCTGCCGCAGGGTCGCTTTCGGCCGGAGCTGGAGGACGGGACGCACCCGATGGCGTACGTGGGCGGTCGGGCGTACCACGTGCTGGACTATCCGATTCGAATCGTGGCGGGCGATCGGAACGAGGGTTCACACGGGAGCTTTCCTTATCCAGGGGAATGGGAGGCGGCCGCGGGAGCGGGCACCACCGAGAGCGTGAGGCGGCGGGACCGCGATACGACGCGCGTGCTGCCGTGGCAGCGTTTCCGGGTCGTGCTGACGCCGGAGCCGAGCCGGATCGACTACCTGCGCAGGCCGGAAATCGTGCGCGAATGGGCGTGGCTGATGCTGCCCGTGCGCTGGGGCTTTCCCAGTGTGCCGTCGCTGGGCTCCGAGATCAAGTTCGCGGATGTGGGGAACCGCGCGCCGTACGGACCGGCCTACAACGCGGCTTGGAACCGCTCGGCGCCGGGCCTCTTCTATCCCGCATACCAGGTGCGCAAGCTCAGCTTCGTCCGATCCGCGGTGGAGGACCTGCTCCAGCCCTGGTACTACCTGTATGTGTTCCGGTCGCCGCGCTTCGTGCACGACATGCGCGGCGACTTCGAGCGAGAGGAGCTGGCAAGGCTGGGGCTCGCGCCGCGCGGCGGTTGGAAAGAAAAGGGGCTCGGCTCTACGCTGCTCGGCGTGCACTGGGGCGTGCCCGTGGCGGAGGCCGCCGATCAGTACGGCAACTCGGAGGGGTTCCTGCTGTGGCGCAACTTCTGGGGAAAGGCGCGCGTGGGCGCGGTCGAGCTGTTCGGCGGCTACCAGCGCTTTCCACGCCAGGCGCCCGACACAGGCACCCTCTTCGTCTATCCGATCACGGCGAACCTGGTGCTGCGCGGGCCGGACCGCTTGTTCCGCCCCTACGCGTCCGTGGGGGGAGGGGTCTACGGCTGGGAGGTGCGCCTGCGGCAGGACAACGGCGCGCAGCTAGTGTGGTCGGGTTGGGATCCGGGCTGGACGGCCGCCGCCGGGCTCGAATACTACCTGCGCACGAAGGTGGCGCTCGACGTCGGCGTCCGATACCACCGGACGCGCGGTCCCGGCCGGACCGACGCTGAGCGGGACGGCCCCTTCGAGTTCTTCGGCCTCTACGCCGGGCATTATCTGCGCTTCTGATGACGCGGCGACGCGGAGACGCGGAGCCGCGGAGGACGCACCCGCGGACGCTGACCCTTCGAAAGGAGACCCGATGGCGACGATCCTGTGCGTGGCGACGCGCGGCACCGACGATCCCACGCAGGCGAGCATCGCGTTCCGCACCGCGCTGGGAGCGCTGGAGGCGGGACACAAAGCGCAGGTGGCGCTGCTGGGCGAGGCCACCTACATGATGAAGGACTACATCGCGAAGGAGATTCACGGCGTGGGGCTCGCGCCGCTGACCGAGCTCATGAGTCAGGCGGTCGGAGGCGGCGTCGACATCTTCGTCTGAGGTGGCTGCGGAAAGGCCCGGGGGGTCTCCGATGCCGATCTCGAGGGGAAGAAGGCTCGCTTCATGACGCCCAAGGAGTTCGCCGAGCTCGTGGTCGCGGCCGACCGCGTCGTGAGCTTCTGACGCCGGCGTCGTCGGCGATCCGCTTTTCTCCCGCCACGCAATGGGGGAACTCCTGCCTTCGCTTCGGGATTCGGCAGCAGGGCATCGGTTCCCGAAAAAAATGGAAGCGCAAGAAGACAGAGGGCGCCACCTTCGCCAGCGGGAGGGCGGGCTGCTCAAGCAGGGCTTTGCCGAGGAGGCGCTGCCGCACCTCGATGCGGTTTATCGCTTCGCGCTGCGGCTGTGCGGCGGGCGCGCGGACCGGGCCGAAGACGTGGCTCAGGAGACGTTCCTGCGTGCGTACCGGGCGTGGGAATCCTACCGCCCGGGGACGAGCTGCCGCTCGTGGCTCTTCACGATCTGCCGGAACGTGTTCCTGCGGCAGAAGGAGCAACGTAGCCGGCGGCCGGAGTATGCGGCGCTCGACGTCGATGCGGATGCGGAAGCGCTTGCGGCGACGGCGATTTTCGATGCGCTGCAGGCGCAGATCCCCGAGACCGCCTTCTTCGACTCCTTCGTGGATCAGGAGGTCCTCGATGCGCTGGACCGGCTGCCGGACGACTTCCGCGAGCCCGTCACATTGAGCGACCTGGAGGGGCTTTCCTACGGCGAGATCGCGCAGATCCTGGGCGTGCCGGTCGGGACGGTGAAGAGCCGCATCTTCCGGGGTCGGCGCCTGCTGCGGCAAGCGCTGTGCGATTACGCGGTCGAGATGGGGTACCTCGCGAAGCGCGTCTCTAATGACTGATCGGGATTCGCTGAACTGCCGGGAGGTCATGCTCCGGTTGTGGGAATACATCGACGGTGAGCTCGATGGCGATTATGCCGCGCGTGTGCGCGCGCACTTAGCATCTGTGCTCCCGCTGCCACCCGCATTACGAGTTCGAGCGGGCCTTTCTCGAGTTCGTGCGCCGCGAGAAGGAAAACGCCGCACCGCCCGGGGTCCGGCGGCGCGTCTTCGAGCGGCTCTTGGTCGAAGCGAGCCACGGCAGCCGTGTCGCTTGACGTCGCTCACACGGCCAACGATCCTGCAAGCGGCACGCACGCCCTCATAGGGAGCGGCAGGTACTTCATCCTGGGAGGTATCATGAAAGAGCTGCGCTGCCGGGACGTGGGGCTGGACTGCGACGCCGTGATCCGCGCAGAGACGGAGGAGGAGGTCATGCGCCAGGCGGCCGAGCACGCTCGCAAGGAGCACGGCATGACGAACATCGGCGAGGAAGACCAGCGGAAGATGCGGTCCAAGATCCGGGCGGTCTGAGTCGGGATGGACTGGGACAGCATCGTGATCGGCAGGCGGGGCAGCGCGTCCTGCTCGCGGAGCGCAAGGAGCTGGGCGGGACCTGCGTCAACTACGGCTGTACGCCCACCAAAAC
>JACQPS010000361.1 GCA_016207445.1 Gemmatimonadota bacterium
GAGCTTCAAGGAAGGCACTCTCGATGAACCGCGACTTCGTCGAGATGTTGTCCGCGTTATCCGCGGCCGGCGCTGAGTTCCTCGTCGTCGGAGCCCACGCCCTGGCGGCTCACGGGCATCCCCGCGCCACCGGCGACCTGGATATCTGGGTCCGGCCTACGCCCGAGAACGCCGAGCGGGTCTGGGCCGCGTTGGAAGAGTTCGGCGCGCCGCTGTTCGATCTCACCCGTGCCGATCTCACCACCCCGGACCTGGTCTTCCAAATTGGGCTCGCGCCGAATCGCATCGACCTGCTCACCAGCGTCAGCGCTGTGGTCTTCGATCAGGCCTGGTCGAATCGTTTAATGGTTGATATCGACAACGTACAGGTCCCGGTGATCGGCAGGAACGAGCTGATTCAGAACAAGCGTGCGCTCAGCCGGCCACGCGACCTGGCCGACCTCGCGGACCTGGAAGGGTGATGATGCCGCGCGCGGCCACCACATCATCTGGCGGACACAGGTGCGGCTGTAGCAAACGCAGCGGCCGCCCGGCTTTCGCCGGGCGGCCGTTCGATCTCCTGCCCGCCTTTTTTTCTTACTCGGTGAACGGCACCGCGAGGAAGAAAACCGTATCCGGTGCGGTGCCGTTGATAAAGGAGCGCAGCCGCCCGGTCGTGTTGGTCGAGGTCTCCGCCTCCCCGTCGATGATGTCGTTCAGCGATTCGAACTCCGTGGACGAGAGGCCGGTGATGAGGATCGCGACGAACTCGCCGGTGTCACAGGCACCGCTCGCGCCCGCCTCCTCGAAGGCCGTGATCGTCGTCGAATCGGCGTGGTAGCAGGCCGGCTTCTTCTGCACCTGTCCATCGAACCCGGTTTCGAAGGCATCGGCTTGCGTGACATCGTTGCCCGCCGCGAACGCCTTGTCGATGTAGGGGCCGAGCCAGCGGTCGACGAACTTGCTCGCGTAAGTGGTGCCGTTCACGTTTTCGTCACTGGTCGAGATCTTGTTCGCCAGGTCCTCCAGGTCGCTGGGAAAGACCCGCACGTTGACCTTGAAGGCCTCGAGACCGGTCTTGACGGCCGCCAGGTCGGCGGCGGCGCGCACGGGCTCGGCCTCATCCGTCTGCTGGGCGACCTGCGGCACGACCGCCGCTACCAGCAGCGAGATGAGCAGCAGGACCACCAGAACCTCGATGAGCGTGAAACCGTTCTTGCCGAACTTCGCTCCCCGCTGCATGCGGTGCCTCCTTGGCTGAGTGGATACGCACCCACCAGGTGCCGCTGCCTACCAGATGGGTGAGAGGTGCCACGGAACGTGCAGCGTCCAGGGTGGTGGCGCGCCGCGGGGATGTGCCGGGACTCCGATGCGGCATCTAGGGATCCCGGCCCCGGCTGTCAAGCCGCGGCCGGCGCCCTGGCTGCGTTCCCAGGGCAAGACGGACCGGCCGCCGGGATGGCCCCCGGCGGCCGGTCCGTTCAGCTCTGGCGGAGCTCAGTTGAACGGAATGGCCAGGAAGAAGGTCGTGTCCGGAGCCGTGCCATTGATGAAGGAGCGGAGCCGGCCCGCCGCGCCCCCCGCGTCCGCCGTTCCATCCATGACGTCGTTCAGGTCGTCGAACTCGGTGCTCGAGAGCCCGGTGATCAGGACGGTCACGAATTCGCCCGTGTCACAGGCTCCCGTCGCGCCCAGCTCCTCGAAGGCCGTGATGGTGGTCGAGTCGGCGTGATAGCACGCCAGCTGCTTCAAGAACTGCCCGTTGAAGCCGGTCTCGAACGCATCGCCGGTCGCGTGGCCTGCGGTCACGGTGAAGACCTTGTCGATGTAGGGCCCCAGCCAGCGGCTGACGTGCTTGCTCAGGAAGGTCGTGCCGTTCGCCTCCTCGTCGGCGGTCGTGATGGGGTTGGCCAGGTCTTCCAGGTCGCTCGGGAAGAGGCGCACGTTGATCTTGAAGGTCTCGAGCCCGGTCTTGACGGCGGCCAGGTCCTGCGCCGCCCGGACCGGCTCCCCCTGCTCGATCTGCTGCACGAGCTGCGGCACGACCGCGGCAATCAGCAGCGAGATCAGCAGCAGCGTGACCAGAACCTCGACCAGCGTGAACCCCGATCGCTGGGACTTCGTACGGCTGTGCATGACACCCCTCCTTACCTCGGTACGGGACCCGTTCGTCGGGCGGCCGAAGAGGAGCCCGAGCCGGCCGGTCCAGCCACGGTGAGCGTTGCGCTGCATCATCGTCTGATCTCCGCGTTGTCGAGACCCGGGGATGCCGGGGGACTCGGCTGTTGAGCGAGAGCCCGGGTGGGCTCGGGGCCGCCGACTCGGCGGGCCGCCTTCTGCGCGGGTAAGTAAACCCTCTCGCGTGACTCCGCCGTTACGCCGCGTGGCGCCGCCGTTACGTCCCCCGGGCGCGCATTGCGGAACCCGCTGTCGCAACTCGTTGTCAGCGCGAGAGCTGCGGCATGGCCTCGCGCCCTCCCGCCGCTGGGCCGGAAAGGCCGCGCTTGCCAATGGATGCCCTGTTCGGAGCGTCCATTACGCACTCCCCGCGCACTTCTGATCGTGCTGGGTGGAGCGGGACTGCAGTGGGTCAGCCAGGAACGGATCGGAACCGGTCACCAGCCCCGGCCCGGGTGGGGCAGGGTCCCACGCAATGCGAACGGATACAATAACTTATGACGTGCGGCGCGCAGGTGTCAAGGCCCGCCGCCGCCGCTGGCTCGGACCGGGGGATCAGCGAGGGTCGGGAGGGCGCCGGAAAGCCGCGGAATCGGCGTCGTCTTCCAGCGAATCGGGCGCGGGCGCGAAGCGATAGAGGCGCTCCCCCGCCCGGATCATGCCGTAGCGCTCGCGGGCGACACGCTCGAGCGTGGCCGGGTCGGATCGGAGGGAATCGACGCGGGCGCGCAGCCGGGCCATCTCGGCGTGCAGCTCGCGCAACTCGGCCTCCTCGCGCTGCCGCTGCTGCTCGAGGCGGCGGAGCGCGAAGACGCTGTACTCGCCGCCAAAGACGGCGAAATAGAGAGCGGCCGCCCCCAGGCCGAGCAGGACCAGGCGGAGGCGTTTCAAAAGGCGTCCCGTCCGGGATAGCTGGCGCTGGCGCCGAGCTCGTCCGCGATGCGGAGGAGCTGGTTGTACTTGGCGACGCGGTCGGTGCGGCTGGCGCTGCCGGTCTTGATCTGTCCGCTGCGCGTGGCCACCGCCAGGTCCGCGATGAAGGTGTCCTCGGTCTCGCCGGACCGGTGGCTGATGATGAAGCGGTAGTGGTGGCGACGGGCGAGCTCGATGGCCTCGAGCGTCTCGGTCAGCGTGCCGATCTGGTTGACCTTGATCAGGATGGCGTTGGCGATGCCCTCGCGGATGCCGCGGCCGAGCCGTTCCGTGCTGGTCACGAACAGGTCGTCGCCCACGAGCTGGACGCGCCCCGCCAGCGCCTGCGTGAGCTGCTTCCACCCCGCCCAATCGTTCTGGTCGAGCGGGTCCTCGAGCGAGACGATGGGGTAGCGCTCGACCCACTCGCTCCAGAACTCGACCATCTGCTCTGACGTGCGCTTCTCGCCCGTGGACTTGTGGAAGTGATACACGCCGTCGCGGAAGAACTCGCTCGCGGCCGGATCGAGGGCGATGACGACGTCCTGGCCGACACGGTAGCCGGCCTTCTCCACCGCCTCCAGGATCAGCTCGACCGCCTCCTCGTTCGTGCGCAGATCGGGCGCGAAGCCGCCTTCGTCGCCCACGGCGGTGTTCTTGCCCTGGTGCGCCAGCACGCGCTTGAGACTGTGGAACACCTCCACGCCCATGCGCAGCGCCTCCGGAAAGCTCGGGGCGCCCACGGGCGCGATCATGAACTCCTGCAGGTCCACGTTGTTGGCGGCGTGGACGCCCCCGTTCACGATATTCATGAGCGGGACCGGCAGGAGCGTGGCCGACGGCCCGCCGAGATGGCGGAAGAGCGGCACCCCGTTCTCGTTCGCGGCGGCGCGGGCACAGGCCAGCGACACCGCGAGGACGGCGTTCGCCCCCAGGCCGGACTTATTGGGCGTGGCGTCCAGCTCGATGAGCGCGCGGTCGAGCGCGCGCTGGTCCTGCGCGTCCATGCCCCGCAGCGCCGGCGCGATGCGCTCGGTCACGTTGCGCACCGCTGTGCGCACGCCTTTGCCGCCGTAACGGCGCGCGTCGCCATCACGCAGCTCGATCGCCTCGAATGCGCCGGTGGAGGCGCCGCTCGGCACGGCGGCACGGCCGCGCGCACCGCTCCCGAGCACGACCTCCGCCTCGACCGTCGGGTTGCCGCGGGAGTCGAGGATTTCGCGGGCGTGGATGCTCTTGATTGCGGACATTGCAAACGAAGTTGACAGTTCACACTTGACAGTTGACAGTTGAAAGTTGACAGAACTTCGGGGGCGTTCTGAACGCTCGCGAATTTTCCTGTCGACTGTCAACTGTGAACTGTCAACTAATTACGACGCCCGGCGAGCCTCGGGCGCCTGGTGCAGCATCGCTTCGATGCGGCCTCGGACGAGCGCAATGAGCTCCTCCCGGTTCGCCTCGGTGTAGCCGGCGGTCGGGATGGCGGGGCCGAAGCGAACGGTAATGGTGCCCCGGCGAATGCGCCAGTCGCGCTTGCGCAGGATGGCGCGTGTGCCGGACACGGCCACGGGCACGATGTCCACGCCCGTGTGCAGCGCGAGCATGAACGCGCCTTTCTTGAAGGGGAGGAGCCGCCCGGTCGGGGAGCGCGTCCCTTCCGGGAAGATGACCACGGAGCTCTTGTCCTCGCGGATGAGGCGGCCGGCGGCCTCGAGCGACTGAATGGCGGAGCCGCGGTCCTGCCGGTTCACCTCGATGTGACCGGCCGCCTTCCAGGCGGCGCCGAAGATCGGGATGCGCCCGAGCTCCTTCTTGGCGATAAAGCGGTAGCGCTTGGGAATGACCGCGGCGAGCGCGAAGATATCGAACCAGGACTGGTGGTTGGAGACGAAGATCTGCGGGCGGTCGCGGCGCACGTTGTCGAGGCCGATCACGTGCACCGGCGAGCCGCTGGCCCACAGCATCCACTTCGACCAGCTGCGGGCGGCCCAGTCGTAGACGCGGCCGCGCACGCGCAGCAGCGCGGCCAGCACGACGGTGCCGGCGATGAGCCCCGTCGCGATCAGGAGATTCAGGTAGACCCAGAGAGTTCGAATCACGATCGCGGTACCGTTTCCCGGGCTCGGGCTCGGGCTCGGAATCTCGGCGTCCCCGGCCGGCGCTACCCCTCTACCTCGCCAGCGCGGAAGTGCTGGTAACCCGCAACACGCAGCGGCTCGACCGACCCGTCGGCCCGGCGCACCGAGACGCCGCGACCCGCTTCGACCGAGCCGACGCGGCTCAGCCGCACCGCGAAGCTCTTCTCGAACTCTCCCGCCAGCGGCTCGACCACGCCGGGCGGCGCGGCGAAGCAGAGCTCGTAGTCGTCGCCGCCGGCGAGCGCGAGGTCGATGGCCTCTTCGGCAC
Source organism: Gemmatimonadota bacterium (assembly GCA_016207445.1). GTDB lineage: Bacteria > Gemmatimonadota > Gemmatimonadetes > Longimicrobiales > RSA9 > JACQPS01. The sequence goes on from JACQPS010000361.1 coordinate 5,476, forward strand.
TCACACCGGCACGCGCGGCGGGGCTCACCGGCAGGGTCTCCGGCTCCAGCACGATGGAGACGCCGCTCGCGGCGGCCAGGTGTGTGGCGTCTCCCGCGAGCCCATCCGAGAGATCGATGAGCGCATGGAGCGCGCCGCGCGTGCCCAGCCAGAGTGCTTCGGCGATCCGTGGCACCGGCCGGGCGAAGGCGTGGCGTGCGGCCGGGTCTGGCTCAGCCCCACGGAGCCAGGCCCGCACCGCGGCCGCGGCGGCGCCCAGCTCTCCGGTCACCCACACCTCGTCGCCCCGTCTCGCGCCCGTGCGCAGCACCGGGTGCGGCGCCTCGCCCACCACCACCACGTCGAGAGTGAGCGGCCCGGGAGAGCGGGCGACGTCGCCCCCGAGGAGTACCCCGCCGCTGCCCTCCACGGCCTCGCGCGCGCCCAGCATAACGAGCGGCGCATCCCCGAATGCGCTTTCCGGGATCGCCAGCGCCACCAGGCAGCCGATCGGCCGCGCGGCCATGGCGGCCAGGTCGCTCAGCGAGGCCGCCGCGGCGCGGTAGCCAATCTCCTCCGGCGTGATCCAGTCGCGGCGGAAGTGGACTCCCTCCACGGCCAGGTCTGCGCCGACCGCGATGCCGTCGCCGCCCACGACGGCGCAATCGTCTCCCGGCCCAACCCGCACGTCGTCGCGTTGCGTTGGGCGTCCGAGGAAACGGCGGATCAGGTCGAACTCGGGACCCGGCCCCAGGGGAATGCTACCCATGCGCGCTGCCGCACGCGAGGGCCGGTTCAATGGCGCCACCGCAGGCGCAGCGCGCCGCCCCCCGTCGAGACCCAGAGGTCAGCACCGGCGGGAAGCACATCGCGCACCGGGCCCTCCGGAATGTCCTGGTGCACGAGGTAGTAGGTCCAGAGCCGCTGGCTCGCGTCCCAGCGTGCCACGCCGCCGTCGCCGGCCAGCCAGAGCTGTCCTTCCGCGGCGGCGAGCGTGTGCAGCCGGCCGAGCCCCGCGCGCGCCGGCTCGCGGTCGGGGCCGTGCCAGCGCGCGCCGTCGAAGCGGTAGAGCGCCTCTTCCGTGATCGCGAACAGCTCGCCGAAGGCCGGGCGCGCGTCGGTCACGCGCCGCGAGAGTGCCGGCTGCTCCTCCGCGCGCGGCGCGCGCAGTGGCTCGCGCTCGCCGAGCGGGAGCAGCCAGAGCCCGGCGTCGCTCGCGATCCACAGCGTATCCCGGCTCGTGAGCAGGTCGTGGATCTGCTGGCCGGGAAACAGCACCGGCGTGCTCACGTAACCCGCCTCCGTGACGTAGACGAGGCCGCGCCGCGTGCCGACCCAGGCGCCGCCCTCCGCCGGGGCCAGGGCGGTCGCATCCCCGGCCGGCAGGCCGTCGCCCTCGATCATGCGGCGCCAGCGCGCCTCGCCGCGCCGGTAGCGGTACAGCCCGTCGCTCGCCGCGAACCACACGGAACCAGAAGTGGGCAAGATGTCGTACACGTACCCGGCGGGAGCGCCGTCGTCTTGTGGCTCGAAATATGTCCAGTCCTGGAGGTCGACGTCGGAGCGCGCGACGCCGCGGCGCGGCCCTCTGCCGTCGCCGCCGAACCAGAGCGCCGGCCCGTCGCTCGCGAGCGCGCCCGTGCCCCGCGACAAGAGACCGAAGCGGAAGCGCTGCGCGTCCATGCGCCGGCTGTCGTAGTAGAGCAGATTGCCGCCCGCGGTCGCGAGCCAGTACCGCCCCGGCAGCTCGGCCGGTGCGATGTCGGTGACCGGCCAGCGCCGCAGGCGCTCGTCCAGCCCGAGCGTCCCGCGCTGCGCCTCCAGAACCGGGTCCGTTTCGCCGGGCAAGGCGCTCGTGCCGCGCCGCGGCACCTCGTCCGGCGGCACCGGCTCGAGCGTGCTCGTGCCGCGCCGCAGGCGGTACCAGCCCCCACCCGCCATGAGGTACAGAAAGTCGGTCGCGAGGGCCGGATCCGCGACGATGCGCTCGATCGCCCCGCGCGCGAGCGCGAACCGCTCCCATTGTCCGAACGAGAGGCGGTACGCGTACAGCCCACCGCTCGCCGTGCCGAGCCAGAGCGCGTCCAGAAACGCGTCGTACGCAAGCGCCGTGGGCCATTCGTCCGAGGGGTAGCCGTCGTCGGACGCGATCGGCGGCTCCCACCTGCGCGCGACGAAATCATAGACCTCGATGCCGTACGGCGACGCCGCGTACACGCGCCGCAGGTCGAGGGCGACGGCCCCGAGCTCCTGATACGCCGTGAGCAACACGCGATCCTCGGGGCGCCAGAGTTGGCCCGACTGCGCGCGGGCGGCCGGCACCACAGCGCCCGCTGCCATCAGCAGCAGCACCAGCGAGGCACAGGAACGGGAATGTGTGCTGGATTTCACGGTCGTTTGTAACCCGCCCTCACGGCCCCGTTCCCACGAGGTTTCACCGCAGAGACCGCAATGAACGCTGAGCAGCTGCCCGGAGCCAGGATGAGACGGCGAACCAAAACTTCATAAAATTTGTTCGCCGGCCGTACCCATGCTTCCGGAATCTGCTCTGCGCTCTTCGCGCTCTTTGCGGTGAACGAATTCACCAGCGTGGCGGCTGATCGAAGGTGACGAAGGCGAGGCCGAGCGAGGACTCGGTGGGACCCGGCGCAGCGAAGGCGCGGTCCAGGTGATCCGCCACGTCTCGCGGCGTGAGGGCGCGGCCGCGGGCCGCCAGGTCCGCGGCGCGCCCGCTGTAGAAGAGTCCGAGCGCCGCCGCGATCCGCGGCGGCGCACCGGCGGCCAGGAATGCTCCGATGGTGCCCGCGAGCTGGTCGCCCATGCCGGCCGAGGCCAGGTCGGAGGAACCAACGGTGTTGATGAGCGCCGGCTCGCCCGGTGCAGCGACGACCGACGGCGCGCCCTTGAGCAACACCACACACCCGACGCGCTCCGCCAGCTCGCGCGCCGCCTCGAGCGGCGCCGCCCGGATCTCCTCCACCGCGGCGCCGCTGAGGCGCTGCATCTCGCCGGGGTGCGGCGTGAGCAGGAGCGGGCGCGACTGCGCGAGCCGCTCGAGGCCGCTCTTCTCGCCGGCCACGAGCGTGAGCGCATCCGCATCGAGGAGCGTGGGGCGCCCCGCGGCGGCGGCGAGCACTCGCTCGAGGGTGGCGCGGGCGTCGTCGTCCACACCGATACCGGGCCCGGCCAGCAGCGCGGCCGCTTCCGCGGCTCGGCTCTCGAGCAAGGCGGCGTCCGCCCGATCGACGAACACCGCCTCCGGTACGAGCGACTGGAGCACGGGGCGGTTCGCCTCGGCCGAGGCGACCAGGACCAGGCCTGCGCCCGCGCGCACGCCGCCGTGCGCCGCCAGCGCGGCAGCGCCCGCCATGCCGCGGCTTCCGGCCAGAACCAGGAGGCGCCCCACACTCCCTTTGTGCGCGTCGGGCGCGCGTGGCGGCAGCCTGGCGGCGGCCCACGCCGGAGTGATCAGCACGGCTGCGAGCGGGCGGGCCGGTGCGAGCGGCGGAAAGCCGATCTCCACCGCGATGAGCCGGCCACAATGAGAGCGGCCCGGCTGGAGGAGCAGTCCCTGCTTGGGCCAGCCGAAGGTCACGGTCACGTCCCCCCGCACCGCGGCGCCGGGGATGTTGCCCGTCGTCGGATCCACGCCGGACGGCACGTCGATGGCCAGCACGGGACGGCCGCTCTCATTCAGCATCTTGATCAGCTCCGCCGTCGCCCCGCGCGGCGCGCCGGTCGAGCCGGTGCCGAGAAGACCGTCCACGATGACCGAAGCGGACGCCAGCGCAGCCGGTGCGGCCGCCGCGTCCAAGGACGCCACATCGAAGCCGTGGAGCAGGTCTGCGTCCGGCGTTCGAGCTGCGGCCCGGATCCAGGCGACATTGCGGCCCCACGCCCGCAACGTGCGCAACAGCACCAGCGCGTCGCCGCCGTTGTTGCCCCCGCCGACCACGCCGACCACGCGTCCTTCGGGAAAGAGCCGCTGCAGCACGAGAGCCGCCGCGCGCCCCGCGTTCTCCATGAGCACGCGGTCCGCCACGCCGAATCGTTCGCGCGCTTCCCGATCCACGCCCGCCGCCTGCGCCGCCGTGAGCACGGCCACGTGCTCGCGCCCGTACACGTCCCGCCCGTTCACCAGATCACCGCTCCCCCGTAGCCGACCACGGCCTGATCATCCCCCGTCACCTGCCCCGAGTGCGCGTGGGGGCCACGACGCCGAGCGCGGCCTGCGACCTGGGGTGAGCCGGGGACAGGTGGGAGCGGACTTCGCGCCGGAGCGCCTCCGCCTCTGCCGGATAGAAGCGCCCCGCCACCACCGGCTCTCGGACGAAGGTCATCGGCGCCCCGGCTGCCACCGCGAGGAAAAGGGCAGAGGCGCTGCGTGGCTCCTCTGCCCCGTCATGTCCGGCCGGCGCGGCTACTTGTAGCTCTGGCCGATGGTGCGACCGAAGCTGATCTCGCCGTTGTCGATCCGGATATTGAAGCCGCACTCCGGATTGGAGCAGACCCACGCCTTGAAGCTGATGGGTGCGCCGTCCCGGCCGTAGTCCGAGAGCGGCAGCATCTGCCCGCGTTCACACTTGCGGCATTGCGGGAACTGAACGTCCGGCGTCATTCGGCCCCCCTCCACCTCAGCAGACACAGGTCCGTCGAACCAGCGCCCGGCGCTCGCTCGGGACCCGACACCTGGACCGCGGACCGCGCGGTCCTCCCAACGCCAGATTCAGTACTTCGAATACTGTCGAACCCGGAACGTCAGCGCAATGCACGTTCCAGGCTCGGCCGACCGGCTCCGTTCACGCGTGGACTGCCGCACGCAGGACATGCATCGAAGGCGGCACGCCGCGCCAGGTATTCGCGCACCGCAGTGACGAATTCCGCGTGACTCCAGATCAGCGGCGTCACTGACAGCGGCTCCCCCGTGAAGGGGTGCAGCTGCTCCGGGAACAGCCCGGCGGAGGTGGCGCGCCGCGCGGCCCACTCCAGCGGCTCGAGCGCGGCCTCCAGCGCGGCGTGGTCCTGCGCGCGCGCGATGCGCCAGCGCGCGTGCCAGCACTGGGCGATGAACCACGGATTGCCGGGGACCCGCTCCCAGTCCTGCGTCACCGCATGATAATGGTCGCCCCGGTAGCGAGCCAGACCGCCCACTTCCGTGCGCACCGTCAGGGCTTCGATGACGGCATCGAGCGTGCCCACGAGCCGGGGATCGTTCTCGTCCAGCACGCCCAGGAAGTGCAGGCCGAAGAGCGAGCTGTCCGGCGTCGCGTCCCGCACCGGCTCGGCCCCGCCGTCGGGCTCCGCCGGCACCAGCATGCGCAGGAATCGGCCCGACGCCTCGTCCCACAGGTGCCGCAGGATGCCCTGCTTCACCTCGTCCGCCGCGCGGCCGTAGCGGAGCGCCAGGCCGACGTCGCCGAAGGCATGCGCGAAGCGTGTGGCCGCATCCAGCCCAGCCCATACGGCCGCACAGGTGAAGGTGAGCACGCCCCGCCGCTCCTCCCACAGGTCCCAAGATGGGAGCGGAAGCCCGGTGGCCGGATCGCGGTATTCCGCGAGGAAGTCCGCGGCCCGCACCAGGAACCTGTGATAGAGCGGCTGCACCCTTTCCACGTCCCGCACACGGTCGAAGTGCCGCCACAGCGCCCACACGACCAGCCCGGTCTGGTCCTCCTGGATCGGCAGCACGCGCTGTCCCTTCTCGTCCACCCACGGGTGCCAGGACGAGCCCAGGGACCGGTCCGGCTGATACTTGTGCAGGAAGTAGCCTTCCTTCTTGATCAGATCGCCGGCGAAATTGAAGAAGCGCTGCGCCAGCGAGGGATAGCCGGCGCGATCGAACGCGTCCACGATCAGCGCCGCGTCGCGCGGCCACATGTAGCCGTAGTGGTCCCGGGCGATCTGCGCGACCTCCGAATCCGCCGATGCGATGACCGCGCCGCCCCGGTCCACGTGCGTGCGCATGACCAGCAGGCTGGTCTTGTAGAGCGGCGCGATCTCCTCCGGCAAGCCGCTGTAGTCGATGTCGTGCTTCTCCAGCCACAGCCGCCAGTAGTTCGCGCTCCGCTCCAGAATCGCCGCGGGCCCGTAGCGGTGCAGCACGGCATCCAGCTCGAGCAAGTCACCGTAGCGCTCGCCCGCCGCCATCCAGTAATACAGAACCTCTTCGCCGTTCGCCTCCAGCGTGACGTCCAGCGAGACCATCGAGTCGACGGAGCCCTGCGCGATCGGGTTGCCGCTGAGCAGGCCATCGCCCTCCGCGTCGCGCCACGTGCCCTCGGCCCCGACCATCTGTTTCTTGCCGCAGGCGTAGCCGGTCAGGCGGTAGTCGGGCGGGGCGCCGCCGCCGGTCAGGAAGTAACGATCGCGCTTGTAGTGCAGGATCGCGTCGAACTCGGGATCGTACAGTGCGGTATCGCCAACCTCGCTGCCCGAGATGTAGAAGTCCTGGTGCAGGAAGACGCGCACGAGCCGGCGCGTACCCTTCAGGTCCCGCACGTGCAGCTCGCGCACGAACAGGTCCACTTCGAAGTCGACGACGTCGCGGCAGCGCAACTCGAGCCCCAGCGCGCGGTGTCGCAGCGCCGTCCGCCCCACCAGCGTGCCCTCCTCGTAGCGGATCTCCCGCTCCCAGCTCTCATCCACCCAGTGCGTGGCGCCGTCGACCCAGAGGCCGAAGCGGAAGGGGTGGCCTTCCGTGTGGTTTTCGATCCCGATATACGGGAAGTAGATGTCGCGGATGCGATAGAACTGGTCGAACGTGAGCAGAAACCGTCCGTTGCCGAGGACCAGCGAGCGTGCCATGGCGTCACCGCATCATGACGGTGGAAGCGGGCGCGGCGCCGGCCGCGCCACCGAACCAGGGAACCAGACCGAGGGGGGAAGCGACCCGGGGAGAGAGAGGGCGCGCCGTCTCAGCGGCGGGCGGCGCCCCAGGGGTAATTGCGTTCGAACGCTTCCTCGAAATCGAACACGTCGCGGAAGTCTTCAGGAGCATCACCTTCTTGCTTGAGCAGAATCCCGGCATCCACCAGCGCGAACACCATCTCGCCCAGGTCCGCCGTCGACTGAACGCCCCAGTACTCGAGTACCGTGCGGGCCATGGGCCCGAACCGCTCGATGGCCAGATCGCGCACCCCCTCCGCCAGCTCCCGCCCACTGATGTGTCGCGGCTCGGGGAGCCGCTCCAGAACGTAGTGCAGCGCCGAGAGCACGAAGAAATAGCACGTCTCGTGGAAGCGCGGGTGCCGCTCCCGCAAGCGGTCCATGATCTCTTCGCCGAAAACGACGCTGCTCATGCGTCCTGCTCTCGCCGCCGTCCTCGCCGGCGGCATGCGGTGCGCGAGCCGTTCCGCCCTGCCCGGCCCCGTCCCCCTCCCATCCTGAGTGATCCCCCGCCCGCCGTCAAGCCGTCTATTCACCACCGCCGCGGTCGCTCGCTCTCGCAACGCCGCTGGGCCGTATGCGTGAGATGACGGCTGCCTTGCCTCCGCCTAACCCCGAATCGAAAGGTGCTCCCGCCGGAACTCGGGGTAGAGGGGAAAGGCCGCGCCCAGCTCGGCGACGCGGGCACGCACGCGCGCGCTCACGCCCTCGTCCTGTGGCGCCTCGAGCACATCGGCGATCCAGCCGCCGATCCGCCGCATCTCGTCCGAACCCATGCCACGCGTGGTCAGGGCAGGTGTGCCGATGCGGATCCCGGACGTGATGAAGGGGGAGCGCGTCTCGCCCGGCACCGTGTTCTTGTTGACGGTGATGAGCGCCCGGCCGAGCGCCTCCTCGGCCGCCTTGCCGGTGAGCTCGCGGCGGCGCAGGTCGACGAGCAGGAGGTGGTTGTCCGTGCCCCCGCTGACCAGGTCGAAGCCGCGCTCGAGCAGCATCTCCGCCAGCACGTGCGCGTTCTGGACGATGCGGCGGGCGTAGTCGCGGAAGTCCGGCTGCAGCGCCTCCTTGAACGCGACGGCCTTGGCCGCGATCACGTGCATGAGCGGTCCGCCCTGCGTGCCGGGGAAGACCTGTTTGTCGATGGCCTTCGCGTGCTGCTCGCGGCAGAGGATGAACCCGCTGCGCGGGCCGCGCAGCGTCTTGTGTGTGGTCGACGTTACCACATCCGCGTGCGGCACGGGACTCGGATGCAGGTCGGCGGCGATCAGGCCGGCGATGTGTGCCATGTCCACCAGGAAGATCGCGCCCACCTCACGCGCGATCTCCGCGAAGGCCGGGAAATCGATGATGCGCGGGTACGCGCTCGCACCCGCCACGATCAGCTTCGGGCGCTCCTTGCGCGCGAGCTCCCGCACCTGGTCGTGGTCGATGCGACCATCGGCCTCCCGCACGCCGTACGCGACGATGCGGTAGAGCTGGCCGCTGAAATTCACCGGCGAGCCGTGCGTGAGGTGGCCCCCGTGCGTGAGGCTCATGCCCAGCAGGGTGTCACCGGGCTTCAGGAAGGCCATGTACGCGGCCATGTTCGCCTGCGCGCCGGCGTGCGCCTGTACGTTGGCGTGCTCGGCCTGGAACAGCTGCTTGCAGCGCTCGATCGCGAGCCGCTCGGCCACATCCACCCACTCGCACCCGCCGTAGTAGCGGCGGCCGGGGTAGCCCTCCGCGTACTTGTTGGTCAGGACCGAGCCCATCGCCTGGAGCACGGCCACCGAGGTGAAGTTCTCGCTGGCGATCAGCTCCAGCGTTTCGTTCTGCCGCTCGGCCTCGCCGATGATCGCGTCGAGGATTTCGGGGTCGGTGCGCCTGAGTGCGTCCATGGGTCCTCAACTTCACTGGGGTCTCAAACCCACGTCCTCTGAATCCGCGCCACCTGATCGATTCTCCGCTCCGCCAGGCGGTCGGCCGCCTCGTGCGTGGGGATACCCTGCTCGCGCGCGAGCTCGAAGAGTTGCCCGAGCGTCTCGTAGATCTCGCCGGCCTTGCGCAGCGCGCGGTCCGGCGACCAGCCATTCAGCTCGCCGTAGACGTTGATCAGGCCACCCGCGTTGATCACGTAATCGGGTGCGTACAGGATGCCCTTCTGCGCCAGCACATCGCCGTGCCGCTCCTCCGCGAGCTGGTTGTTGGCCGCGCCCGCGATGACCTCGAACCGGAACTGCGGGATGGTCTGGTCGTTGATGACTGCACCGAGCGCGCAGGGCGCGAAGATCTCGGCCTTGACGGCGTAGATCTTGTCCGGCGTGACCGGCTCGGCGCCGAACGCCTGCACGGCGCGCTGAAGCTTCTCCTCGTCGATGTCGGTGACCACGAGCGTCGCATCCTCGCTGGCCAGGTGCTCGCACAGGTGGAAGCCCACGTGCCCGAGGCCCTGGACGGCGATGCGCAAGCCCTTCAGGGACTCCTTGCCGTAACGCTCGCGCGCACACGCCTGAATGCCACGGTAGGTACCGTACGCGGTGACCGGGGATGGATCGCCCGAACGCCCGGCGATCCCGGTCACGTACTCCGTCTCCATGTGCACGTAGTCCATGTCTTCGACGCTGGTGCCCACATCCTCGGCGGTGATGTAGCGGCCCTTGAGCGACTCGACGAAGCGGCCGTGCGCCCGGAACAGCATCTCGCGCCGCGTCGTTTTCGGGTCCCCGATGATGACCGACTTGCCACCCCCCAGGTTCAGCCCCGCGACCGCCGCCTTGTACGTCATCCCGCGCGCCAGCCGCACCACGTCAATGAGCGCCTCGAGGTCGCTCCGGTAGTTCCAGAAGCGGGTCCCGCCCAGCGCCGGCCCCAGCGTGGTATTGTGGATGGCGATGATGCCGCGGTAGTTCGCCGTCGGCTCGTAGCAGAATACGACCTGCTCGAGCTCGTGCTCGCAGATCAGCTCGAATATCTCCATGTCCGCTCCCTTCGGTCGCGGGGGATCGGGATGGGGATGGGGATCGGGATGGGGCTTTTCCCGATCCCGATCCCGATCCCGATCCCGATCCCGATCCCGATCCCTATGCCCCTCGATACAGCTCCCTCGCGATGATCACGCGCTGGATCTCGTTCGTGCCCTCGTAGATTTCGGTGGCCTTCGCATCGCGCATCAGCTTCTCGACCGGGTAGTCGCGCATGTAGCCGTAGCCGCCGAAGACCTGCACCGCCTGGGTGGTCACCCACATCGCCGTCTCACTGGCGAAGAGCTTCGCCGCCGAGGAAGCGCGCGTGGACGGCGTCGCTGCGGCCCACGCGACCAGTGCGCGCGCGGCGTCGACGCGCGCGGCCATGTCGGCGAGCTTGAATTGCATCCCCTCGAACGTGCGCAGCTTCTGGCCGAACTGCTCGCGCTCGCCCGCGTACGCGACGGCGTGCTCGAGCGCCGCCTGAGCGATGCCGACCGCCTGCGCGGCGATGCCGAGCCGCCCCACATCGAGTCCCTGCATCGCGTACACGAACCCCGCGCTCGCATCGCCCAGCAGCGCCTCCGGGCCCAGCCGCACATCACGCAGTTGCACGGTCACGACCTCCGCCGGGCGCAGTCCCATCGTGTGCTCTCGCTCGCCGACGTCGTAGCCCACGCTTTCCGTTGGCACCAGGAAGGCGCCGATGCCCTTCGCGCCGCGGCTACCCGGTGGCTCGTCCGTGCGAGCCAGCACGACGGCGAGCCCCGCAATCCGACCGTTGGTCACCCACTTCTTCGTGCCGCTCATCACCCATCCCGGCCCTTCGCGGCGGGCCAGTGTCTGGACCGCCGCCGCATCCGAGCCCGCCCCCGGCTCGGACAGCGCGAGACACCCCAGGACCTCGCCGCGCGCGAGCGGGCCGAGCCAGCGCTGCTGCTGCTCGACGCTGCCGTGCCGGAGCAGCAGGCTCACGGCGAACGCGCTGTGAATCGACAGCGTGAGCGCAACTGTCGGCTCGCCCCAGGCGAGTTCCTCGAGCGCGCCCACGTAGGTGGGAAGATCGAACCCCATGCCGCCATATTCCTCGGGCGCGAGCATCCCGAAGAAACCCAGCTCGGCCAGCGCGGGCAGAACGCTCGCGTCCAGCGCCCACTCGCGGTCCCAGCGCTCGACGTGCGGGCGCAGCTCGCGCTCCGCGAACTCGCGGGCGAGCTCCCGGACCTGTTGCTGTTCTTCCGTTGCGTGCGTCATGAGTTCACAGTTTACAGTTTACAGTTGACCGTAATGCGCGGGCGGGTGCATGCACCTGCGTTTTTTTCACCCGGTCGTTCTGAGGGTCCTCGCGCGGTCTGACTGTCAACTGTCAACTGTTAACTGTAGTTGAAGAACCCTCTCCCGGCCTTGCGACCGAGCCATCCCGCCGCCACGTACTTCCGCAGCAAGGGGCACGGGCGATAGCGGTCCTCGCCCAGGTCGCGATGCAGCACCTCCAGAATCGCCAGACACGTGTCCAGCCCGATCAGATCGGCCAGGGCGAGCGGGCCGAGCGGGTGGTTCATGCCCAGCTTCATGACCGTATCGATCGCCTGCGCGTCCGCGACGCCCTCCATCAGGCAGAAGATCGCCTCGTTGATCATTGGCATGAGCACCCGGTTCGACACGAAGCCGGGCGAGTCGTTTACCTGCACGGGTGTCTTGTCGAGGCGCCGGGCCAGGTCCAGCACCTTCGTCGTGGTCTCCTCGGAGGTCTGGAGTCCCCGGATCACTTCGACCAGCTTCATGACCGGGACCGGATTCATGAAATGCATGCCGATGACCCGCTCGGGCCGCGCGGTATTGCGCGCGAGAGCCGTGATGGAGATGGACGAGGTGTTCGAAGCGAGCACCGCCTCCATCGTGAGCGCATCGAGGTCCTCGAACAGATCGGCCTTGAGCCGGTAGTCCTCGGGCACCGCCTCGAGCACGACCGTGGCCGTGGCGGCGGCCTCCAGCTCGGTGGCCGTGGCGATGCGCGCGAGCGTCGCGTCCCTGGCCCTCGCATCCAGTGCGCCCTTGCGGACCTGCCGGTCCAGGTTCGCGGCAATGGTCGAACGGGCGTCCTCCAGCCGTTCCTGACTGACGTCCACGAGCACGACCTCGTGACCGTGTTGCGCGAAAACGTGGGCGATGCCGTTGCCCATCGTGCCGGCGCCGACCACGGCCACCCTCTCGCGCTCCGCCATTTCAGCTCCTGTCATCCACCAGCGGCCCGCGGGCTCGCAGCTCCAGCGGCTCGTGCCACAGCGGCAGCCAGCGCACGGCCGCGAGCGCGAGCAGGAAGGCGATGCTGGCGCCGATCCCACCCTCCGGCCCGAACGCGCCACCCGTGATCCAGTCGGGCCCGGTCACACTCGGCTCGTACAGTGGCGTATCGAAGACCTCCAGGCCGCTCACGGGCAGATCGAGCGGGCTGGCCATGGCCCAGTTCCACCCCAGGTGCACTGCGGTCGGCAGCCAGAGGCTGCGCGTGCGCAGGTAGGCGACCGACAGCAACACCCCAGCCAGGAAGATGTTCAGCAGGGCGAACGCGCCCAGGTTCGGGTTGGGCAGGTGGGCCGCCGCGAACAATGCACTCAGCAGCACGGTCGCGATCACCGGCCCCGTCCCCTGGACCAGCGCCTGGAACGGGTAGCCCCGGAACAGCGCTTCCTCCGCCGCGGCCGCCACCGCGAGCACGCCGAAGTCGAGGAGCAACGTGCGCGCATAGGAGCCGGCCGAGCCCTCGTCGCCGACAAAGGACACCAGGCCGGCGAGCACGAACGCGCCCACCACCAGCACGAGGCTCACCGCGCCGATGGCGACGCCGCCGCCGATCTCGCGCGGCGTTTGCCACGTCCACGCGTAGCCGAGCGCCCCCGGCGGCCGGCCATCCACCCACCCCAGCAGCGCCATGCCCGCCACGAGCGCGGCCGCCAGCGTCGCCAGGCTGGACCAGAGGAGCCCGTGGCCCACGGGCGGCGGGTCCAGCCGATCGAGCGCGCCGTGTGCGGCGAACAGCAGCACGCCGAACACCACCAGGAACAGGAGCAGGCGCCAGGGCGTGCGTACCCGGCCCGCAGGCGTGAACAGGATGCGCCGCAGCACGTCCGGGCCCTCGTCCCCGTACGAAAAAACCCCCGGGCCGTCAGGACGACCCGAGGGTTTGCATCCGCCACCGGGCGGGCGCGAGCGCGAGCACGAAGCGCACGCCCACGACGGTGACAGTTTGCGCGAGGGAATCGCGCAACATCGAAAGTTGAAAGTCAAAAGTTGAACGTCGGACCTCCGCCAAACTTCCAACTTTCAACTTTAAACTCTGAACCGCTTCCACTCGCTACACCCTCTCGACCGAGAGCGCCACGGCGTCGCCCCCACCGAGACAGAGCGTGGCCAGGCCGGTGCGCGCGTCCCGATCTTTCATCGCGTACAGCAGGGTGGTCAGGATCCTCGCGCCGGACGCGCCGATCGGGTGCCCCAGCGCGACGGCGCCGCCGTTCACGTTCACCCGGTCCCAATTCCAGCCGAGCTCGCGACCGTCCGCCAGGACCTGCACCGCGAACGCCTCGTTGGCTTCGATCAGGTCGTAATCGCCGATCTGCTTCCGTTCCTTCTCCATCACGCGCCGCACCGCGCGCACGGGTGCGAAGAAGAGCTCGCGCGGCTCGACCGCGCCGCTCGCGTACGCGCTCACCCGTGCCATGATGGGGAGCCCGCGCGCCTCCGCGTACTCCTGGCTGGTCACGATCAGCGCGGCTGCGCCGTCGTTCAGCCCGGGCGCGTTTCCCGCCGTCACTACCGGGTGCTCGACCTCGCGGGGGAGATCTCGCAGGAACGCCGGGGTGAGCCGCGCCAGTGCTTCGAGCGACGTCTCGCGCCGCGGCGCCTCGTCCGTCTCCACGCGCGTGCTCCCCTTCCGGCCCGGGACCTCGACCGCGACCACCTCCTCGCGGAATTTCCCGGAGTCGATCGCGCGGATCGCCCTGTGGTGCGAGTGCAACGCGAACTCGTCCGCCTCCTCGCGCCGGATGCCCGCCTTCCAGGCCGTGTACTCGGCGTGGCCGCCCATGTGGCACTCGCCGAACGAGCACCACAGACCATCGTGGATCAGCCCGTCCACGATTTCCTGGCTGCCGAACTTCACACCCTCGCGGTACCCGCGCAGGTAGTACGGCGCGTTCGACATCGACTCCATGCCGCCGGCCACGAGCACGCGCGCATCGCCGGCGCGGATCGCCTGCGAGGCGAGCATGACCGCCTGGAGGCCGGAGCCGCACACGCGGCTCACCGTCATGCCGCCGACCGTGCTCGGCACGCCCGCGCGCAGCGCCGCCTGACGGGCGGGCGCCTGCCCCAATCCCGCCGAGACCACATTGCCCAGGATCACGTCGTCGATGTCCTGCGCGTCGATGCCCGAGCGCTCCAGTGCCGCCCGCACGGCGATCGCGCCCAGCTCGGTCGCCGGCAGCGGGCTCAGCCCGCCCAGAAAGCGGCCGATAGGGGTGCGCGCGGCGCTGACGATCACAGCCGTGCGTTTCTTGTCGGACATGTCTCCACTCCTCGAGGCTTCAGCCCGGCAAAAAATACCCGGGGTGCGGCTACCGGGCCAGTAGAGCCGATCACTCCCCTGCTGCCAGCGTCGGTCGCTCTTCGTCGCGTACCAGCCGGCCCCACGGCACCGACGGGTCGTGCTCGAATACGAGCAGCCACTGCTCCTCGCGGGCGCGGGCCAGCACCCGGCGCTTGGTCTCGAGCGTGACCAGCGGCTCGACGTCGTACCCCATGATCCAGGTGAGCGGCAGGTGCGCCGACGTGGGCACCAGGTCCGCCAGGAAGCAGGCCACCTCGCCCTCCGAGTGCAGCAGCACCGACTGGTGGTGGGGCGTGTGCCCGCGCGTCGGGACCACGCGCACGCCCGGCACGATCTCCGCCTCGCCTTCCACGAAGAAGAAGCGGCCGGCCTGCTCGACCGGATCGAAGTTGTGGGGAAGGTAGCTCGCCTGGATGCGCTCGTTGCGCACGTGCGCGAACTCCCACTCGCGCCGCTGCACGCAGTAGCGCGCGCGCGGGAACGCGAGCCGGATCGGCCCCTCCGCGTCGCGCACCGTATTGCCGCCGGCGTGATCGAAGTGCAGATGCGTGTCGATGACCACGTCGATGGCGTCCGGCTCGAACGCCGCGTCGCGCAACGCGGCCTCGAGCCGCGTCGGCGAACCGGGTGCGGCGTTGTCCACGCCGTAGATCTCCTTGAACTTCTCCGACTCCTTGTTGCCGATGCCCGTATCGATGAGCACGAGCGCGTCCGGCGTCTCGACCAGCAGACAGCGCAGCGCGAGCGGGATGCGATTCCGCTCGTCCGCGGGAATGCGCTTCTCCCACAGCGGCTTCGGCACCACGCCGAACATCGCGCCGCCATCCAGCCGCTGGAGCCCGGCCTCGAGTGCGTGCAGCCGGAAGCGGCCCAGCTGCCGGGTCCGCCGCAGCGGCAGCTCGGCCGCGGCCCACGCGATCATACCGCCTCCATCCACGTGGGCAGAGCGGTGCGCTTGCGGCGTGGCGGCCGCCGGCGCAGCAGATCCTCGAGCCCCGACCAGCAGCGGATCTCCCGCTCTTCCACGCGCTCGAGCAGCCGGCGGAACAGGGCGCCGGTCGCGCGCGCATCGCCGTAGGCGCGGTGGCGCGCCTCGTTCACGATCCCGAAGTAATCGGTCAGCGCGCCCAGCGCGCGGCTCCGCACCTCGGGCACGACGCGCCGCGCCAGCCGCACAGTGCAGAGCACCGGCTCGGCCGGCTGCCAGCTCAGCGCCCGGTCCAGCTCGGCGCCCAGGAAGCGCCAGTCGAAGCCCGCGTTGTGCGCCACGAACACCG
The DNA here is from genome assembly GCA_016207445.1 of Gemmatimonadota bacterium. Classification (GTDB taxonomy): domain Bacteria; phylum Gemmatimonadota; class Gemmatimonadetes; order Longimicrobiales; family RSA9; genus JACQPS01. Next base: position 21,168 of record JACQPS010000361.1, read on the forward strand.
CCCCGCACAGCACCCGGCGCAGCTCGACGGCCACCTCGTGGAAGCGGGGTGCATCGCGAACCATCTCATCGGTGATGCGGGTGAGCGCGCTGACGTAGTGGGGGATGGGACGTGCGGGGTTGACCAGCGTACAATATTCGGCGAGGAACCGGCCGCGCCCGTCCAGCCGCACCGCTGCCACCTCGGTGATGCGATGGCCGCGCGACCAGGAGCCGCCCGTCGTCTCCACGTCCACGACGACATAGTCCAGCTCCCGCAGCGGCGGGTCGAGCGGAATCACCAGATGTCGTCGCGACGCACCGGCATGGTCATGCAGCGGGAGCCGCCGCCGCCGCGGACCAGCTCGGCGCTCTCGTACAGAATCGCGGCCTTCTCCTCCTCCGCGAGCTCCGCCTCGCCGGTGAGAAAGTCGAGCCCGTCCATGATCCGGTAGCCGGCCTCGTTCTCGAGCTCGCGGTACGTGTTCTCGTTGCGCGAGTAACCCAGGATCACGCCCGGCCGGACCGCCACGAAGTTGCAGCCACTCGCCCACTGCTCCCGCTCCTGGAACACGCGCCGGCTGCCGCCGCAAAAGACGGGCTCGAGCGGCAGCCGGACCTCACGCAGCGCCGCGAACAGGTTCGGCATCTCGCGCATGCCCTTCCGCCCCGCGCGGTAGTGCAGCACCGTGCAGCGCGTCGGCCCGACGAAGCTGGGCGGGAACACGACGCAGTGGTCCGCATCGATCATGGTGAAGATCATGTCCAGGTGGATCATGGCCCGGTCCGTCGGCAGGACCACCACGATGATGTCCGTGATCCCGACCTGCTTCACCAGCTGGTCGGCGATGCTGTCGAAGGCGCCCGGGCTCGACCGCTCCGACAAACCCATGAGCACGAGGTCCGGCCGCAGGATATGGATGTCGCCGCCCTCGATGGTGTAGCCCACGCGCCGCTCCTCGCTGCCGTCGTAGATCAGACCCCGATTGCGCAGCAGCGGGTGGTACGTGAAGAGCGCCTTCATCAGGATCTCCTCCGTCCAGCGCACGTTGTAGCGCATGGAACCGATGATGACGCCCTCGCCCACCACCATCGCCGCGTCCCGCGTGAAATAGAGATTCGGGAGCGGCGGCAGATCGTAGCTCTCCAGGTTCAGCAGACGCTGGAGCGGTCCCTCTTCGATCGCGCGTCCTTCGATGAACAGGGACACCAGGCTGGTGGGGGGGACCTCGAGCAGCTGCCTGGCCAGCGGCTCCGAGCGCGCCACGTCCATGACGCGCTCGATCAGGAACGGCCGCACCTCCGGTTGGTCGACGACCTCCTCGAGCAGGTCGCGGGCCTCGTGCACGTCGGCGAAGCGCGAGAGCAGCGCCGTGAAGCGATGGTGCTCCCGGCTCGCCTGCTCCAGGTCGATGATGTCATCGTAGAGGAAGTCCTCGCGCGTCTGCGGCGTGACCGCCAGTAGCTCCGCGCCCGGCGTGTGACAGATCACCGCCCGCAGCGGCCCGATCTCCGAGGTGACCCGGACGCTCGCCGTCTCGACGCGGTCCGCAGGTTCAACGGGCGCGGGACGCATGATCTCCGTTGCCGCCGTTCGCGAGCGCGTACGACAACCCCTCCATCTCCATCGCCATGTTCACGTTCTTCAGCACTACGTCCGGCGGTACCTCGAGCTTGACCGGTGCGAAGTTCAGGATGCCGCGCACGCCGGCCCGCACCACCCGGTCCACCACCCGTTGCGCCGCCTCCGCCGGAACCGCCACGATCACGATGTCGATCTGCTCCGCCCGCA
>JACQPS010000044.1 GCA_016207445.1 Gemmatimonadota bacterium
ACGTGCTCCGCCAGCCGATCGAGCAGCCCCTCCGCCACGACCACATCGTATTCGGCCGCGGCAGGCGCGGGCAGGGCGATATGCAGCCGGTACGGTTCCAATTTCAGTTCACGGTTGACAGTTTACCGTTGACAGTGTTGTCGACCGGGCCCGCACAAACTGTCGACTGTCGACAGTCGACTGTCAACCGTCAACTGTCGGCCGTCGACTTTCAAGCGCACTCCTCGCGCTGCGCCTGCCGCTGGTCCAGCCCCGTTCCCAGCAGCGTCTCGGCAGCCAGCCACCTCACCAGCGGCACGAAGCCGTTGCACTCCCGGAAAACGCGGCGCATCCGGTCCGCGCCACATCCCCGCTCGAGCAGCGCCTCGACGCGCGCGAGCTCGTGCGCGTCCCCCAGCTCCTCCGCGGTCCGCATCACCCGATCGACCAGCCGGCGCACCGCGCTGCGCACTGGCGTCGCGCCGCCCGGCGACATCGGATCGATCAGCGTCGCCTCCAGACCGTGGCGCGTCGCCCGCCACTCGTTCGCCGCCAGGATCTCGTCCATCTGCGACTCCGGCAGGGTCGGCGCAGCGTCCGACACCGCCCCCTCGGCCGCCGCGCAGGTCAGCGCGCGCGTCAAGGCGGCGATGGCGACGGCATCCTCGGCGCGGGGGCAAACATCCGTGGCACGGAACTCCAGCGTCGGGTAGGTCGGATGCGGCCGCACGCTCCAGTACAGGTTGCGGGCGTCGCCAATGGCGCGGGCGCGCAGCAGCCGGTCCACGAAGGCGCGAAAGTCCGCTTCCGAGGCGAAGCGGGGCGGCGCGCCGGTGAAGGGCCAGCGGCGCCAGAGGATCATGCGGAACGAGGCGAAGCCGGTATCGGCCGCCTCGAAGAAGGGAGAGCTGCACGCGAGCGCCAGCAGGTGCGGCGTATAGCCGCGCACCCGCGCGAGCGCCGGGAAGCGCTTGGGCGGCGGGACCGCCACGTGGATGTGCATGCCGAAGATATGCTCGTCGCGCGCCAGGCGACGGTACTCTCGCTCGATCCGATCGTAACGCTCGTCCACCGTCCGTTCCTGCCCCTCCCAGCGCGTGAACGGATGGATGCCGGAGGCGACGATGCCGAGCCCCTCCGCCCCTGCCGCCGTGGCTGCCTGGAAGCGCAGACGCCGCACTTCCCGCTCGAGCTCCGCCGCTGACTGGCAGATCGGCGTCCCGATCTCGACCATCGTCGCCTGGAATTCCTTGCGCATCTCGGAGCTCCAGTCGGCGTGCAGCACATCGGGCGCGCGACTGCGCAGCGCGCCCGTCTCCCTGTCCACCAGCTGGTACTCTTCCTCCATTCCGATCGTGTAGTCGCGCTCCATGGTCCCGCCAGAGAATCGTTGTGCCGCTTTGCCTTTCGCGCGCTGTCCCGCCATCCTCTCTCCGCTTCCGTGCAGCAAACGAGCCACGAGAGCGGCAGCCGAACCAGGAAGAAGAAGAACAAGAAGCAGAGCATGGCTGAGGTGCGTTCGACTCTCGCGCACCACGCCGCCTCAACTCGTCCGCCTCCGGTTCGCTCTTCCGCCCGTCAACAAAACTCTTGATCCTCCACCGCATGGCTTTATCTTTTTTCCCGAGTTGCCGTACATGGTCGAGCAATGCGACGATCGGCGGCATGACACGACATCGGTTCGGCGTCGCGATCGCCGCGCACCGCGTCTCCACGAGAGACGCGCTTTTCGTAAGGGGTGAACGAGCCCCCGGCCCAATGAGAGAACTGCGCATCGGCTTCGCATACAACGAAAAGCCATCCGAGGACGCCGAGCCTCCCAGCGGCCAACCTCTCCCCGTCGACCGGCTCCCGGCCAGCAACGGCGCGGTGCCGGCGTCTCTTTCGCCCGCCCTGCACGACCGCTTCGCGGAGTGGGACGAGCCGGCCACCATTGCCGCGATCGAGGCGGCGCTGCGCCGCCGCGGCACCGTCATCCGCATGGAAGCGGATACCGACTTTCCCGCCAAGCTGCGGGAGCAGCTGCCGGATATCGTCTTCAACATCGCGGAGGGCCTGAACGGACCCAACCGGGAAGCGCACGTCCCGGCGATCTGCGAGTACTACGGCGTGCCTTACACCGCCAGCGACCCGCTGACGCTGGCGCTCGCGCTCGACAAGCGCCGGGCCAAGGAGATCTTCCGCGCGCGCGGCGTCTGCACGCCCGCGTACGTGCTGGTAGGCGACGGCGCCGGCCCCGACCTGCCGGCCAGCTTCCCCCTCCCCGCCGTCGTCAAGCCGCTATACGAGGGCTCGAGCATGGGGATCTCCGAGCGCGCCTACTGCACGACGCCGGAGCAGGTCGCCGCGCGCGTCGCGGAGGTGGTGGGCGAGTACGACGAGCCGGCGCTGGTCGAAGAGTTCCTGCCGGGCCGCGAGTTCACCGTCGCCATCCTGGGGAACGGCCAAACGGCGCGCGTGCTGCCCATCGTCGAGATCCGATTCGATGCGCTGCCGGCCGGCGCCTTGCCCCTCTACGGCTACGAGGCCAAGTGGATCTGGGACACCGCCGACCAGCCGCTGCAGATCTTCGACTGCCCCGCGCCGCTCGAGCCGCCCCTCGCCCACGCCCTGGAAAGCGCGGCGCTGGCCGCCTACCACGCCCTGGGCTGCCGCGACTGGGGACGCGTCGACATGCGTCTGGACGCCCGCGGCGTGCCGCACGTGCTGGAGATCAACCCGTTGCCCGGCATTCTTCCGGACCCGCGGCAAAACTCCTGTTTCCCCAAGGCCGCCCGGGCCGCCGGCATCGACTACGACGAGCTGATCTGCACCGTGCTCGACAGTGCCCTCGCTCGCTACGGGATGCGCCCATGAGAGTCGCCGTCCTGTATGACGATATCTCCGAGCGGCCCGCAGCGGCGACCGATGTGGCCGCGGTGCTGCAATCGGTGGAGGCGGTGGAGGCGGCGCTGCGAGAGCTGGGGCATGCGCCGGTGCGCGTCCCGGTGCCGCCGATCCTGGACGGTTGGCCGGCGAGGCTGGCCCGGGCGAACCCGGACGTGGTGTTCAACCTGTGCGAGGGTGCCGGGCGGGAGAGCGCGGACGAGGCGAAAGTCGCGGGTGCCGTGGAGCTTCTGGGGCTGCCCATGACCGGCAGCGGCGCGGAGACGCTGGCGCTGGCCCGACGCAAGGACCGGGTCAACGCGCTGCTGGGAGCGGCGGACATCCCGGTCCCGGCCTGGACGCTGGTGAAGGAGGAGGATGGCGTCCCCGAGTGGGAGCGCTTCCCCGCCATCGTCAAACCGGCGGGCGAGGATGCCTCGTACGGCATCTCGCAGAAGTCGGTCGCCGAGAACGAGCAAGCGCTGGCCGCGGCTCTGGATGCCACGGCGCTGCGCCCCGTCATCATCCAGGAGTTCCTGTCGGGCCCGGAGCTGGCGGTCGGCTTCGTCGGCGAGACCGTGCTGCCGATCTCGGAGATATTGTTCCGCACGCGCCCCGAGGTGCCCTGGCCGATCGTGAGCTACCGGGCGAAGTGGGACGAAGGCTCGCCCGAGGACCTCTGCACCGTGCCCCGTTGCCCGGCCCGGCTGGACAGGCGGACGCGCGAGCGCGCGACCGAGATCGCCCGCGCCGCCTGGCAGCTCGTCGAGGGGCGCGGCTATGGCC
>JACQPS010000363.1 GCA_016207445.1 Gemmatimonadota bacterium
AGGCAACACGCCGTTGTTCCGCACCCAGGACACGCTGACCGTGCGCGGCCCGGCGGCGGATACCGGTGCGATCGTGCTGCGTGTTCCACTCACCTACGTTGGGCCGGGCGTGGACGCGGCATCGTTGACGATCGCGCCCGCGCTCACATCCGCCGTCGCCGCGGACACGGTCCGGCTGGGCGCCCTGGTCAAGGACGCCGGCGGCGGAATCCTGTCGGATGTGCCGATCGTTTGGGAAACCGAGGACAGCGCGGCCGCGACCGTCGATACGGACGGGCTGGTCACCGTGGGCCGGGCGGTGGATCGCACGGCAACGATCGTGGCCCGCGTCGCCTTCAAGGACATTTCGGCAGAGGCGACCTTCGCGGTGCGCCCGGCGAGCATCGAGCTGACGCCGGCCGCCGACACGGCCGAGTCCGTCGGCGACACGCTGCGTCTGACGGCGGTCGCGCTCGGCGCCGACGACCGCAGCGTGACCGGCGCGACCTACCAGTGGGCCTCGCTCGATGCCGGTGTGGTCGCGCTGGTGCAGGATGCCGGCGAAACCGTGCAGGTGGTCTCACGCGGCGCCGGCAGCGGCCGCGTCACGGTGACGGCCGGCGGGTTGAGCGATACGGCCACCATCCAGGTGACGCAGGTGGTGACTTCGGTGTCGGTCTCACCCGCCGCCGACACGGCAACCGTGGGCGCCTCGTTCACGCTCACGGGCACGGCCAAGGATGCGCGGAACAGTGAAGTCGCTGGCGCCACGTTCACCTGGGCGTCGTCGGATGCGAACGTGGTGAAGGTGACCGTGGCGGACGCCTCGGGCAACGCCGCGGCCGGCAGCACGGTCACGGTGCAGGCGGCGGGCGTGGGCACGGCGAAGGTGAGCGCGACCAGCGGCGGCAAGAAGGGCGAGGCGACGATCACGGTCACGCCCGTACCGTTCCCGCTGGCGCAAGTCAGTGTGGGAGATTATCATACGTGCGGCCTCAACGCCGAGGGGGACGCCTACTGCTGGGGCGACAACCAGGCGGGGCAACTCGGCAACAACTCGACCACCAACAGCCTCCTGCCCGTGGCCGTCGCCGGTGGTCTGAAGTTCAAGTCCATCAGCGCCGGCTCGCTGCACACCTGCGCACACCTCGAGGGCGGCGCCGCCTATTGCTGGGGCGACAACCGCTTCGGCCAGCTGGGCATTGGCACGACCACGAACAGCCTGGTGCCGGCGGCCGTGAGCGGCGGGATCGCGTTCAGCGTGATCAGCGCCGGCGGGCTGCATACGTGTGGCGTCACGACCGGCAAGCAGGCCTATTGCTGGGGGCTGAACTACTTCGGGCAGCTCGGCATCGGCTCCGCCGACAGCACCAAGTTCGCCACACCGCAACGAGTCGCGGGAGCGCAGGCGTTCGAGTTCATCAGCGCCGGTGGGGCACACACGTGCGCGCTCACCGGGCAACCCGGCGCGGCGTACTGCTGGGGTATCGGCTCGGAGGGTGAGCTGGGGACCGGCGACCTGGGCTCGCAAACCTGCGGCGTGGAGCCGACACGGCGCTCCTGTGACACCGCGCCGGTCGCGGTGACCGGCGGCCGCAGCTACACCGCGATCAGCGCGGGCGGCGCGCATAGCTGCGCGGTGACCGACACGGCGGAACCGCTGTGCTGGGGCTACAACGCCTACGGTCAGCTCGGGGACAACACGACCACCAACAACAGCTCGCCGGTGCAGCTGTCCGGTCCACGGCTCGGCGTGAAGTCGATCGACGCGGGCACGATCCACACCTGCGTTGTGACGCTGACCGTCGGAACGGAGACGACCGGCACGACGGCGTACTGCTGGGGCCGCAACAACTCGGGCCAGCTCGGCGACGGCTCGATCGCGGATCGGCGGGCGCCGGTCGCGGTCCCGGCCGTCCAGTTCCAGACGGTCGCGACCGGCGGCGCGCACAGCTGCGGCACCGACCTGAACAGTCAGGCCCTGTGCTGGGGTCAGAACGAGAAGGGGCAGCTCGGCAACGGCACGACCATCCGGAGCCTCACGCCCGCGCTGGTCGCCAAACCATAGAGGGAA
>JACQPS010000383.1 GCA_016207445.1 Gemmatimonadota bacterium
CGGGTCGCCCACTTGTCCGACCCGGTGCCGAGCTGTGGCACCACGAGCGCGAGCGCGAGCCTCTGCCCGAGCCGTTCCTCCGTCGCGTCCAGAATCCCGATATCGCGTTCGCCGCCGCCACTCCGGGCGAGGAGCGCGGGGATCAGGAACAACGCCAGGATCAGGACCGGTCCGAAGATCGTGCCGAAGAGAAACGTCTTCGTCCGGACGCTCTCGCCGAACTCGCGTTTGACCACCGCCCAGGTTCTAGACACGGCTCACCTCCCGGGCCTCCGCCTCGGCGACGGTGTGCGCGCCTACGCGCTCGAGGAAGATCTGCTCGAGCGAGGGCTCGACCCGCTCGAAGCGCCGCAGCCGCACGCCCGCCGTGACCAGCGCGCGCAGCAGCTCCTGCGGATCGGCGCCCGCGCGCAGGCCGACCTCGGCCTCGTTGCCCTGCTCCCGCACGTGCGCCACCAGCGGCGACGAACGAACCGCCGCGATCGCGGCCGGCGCCCACTGCTCGAGCGCGAGCGCCACGTACTCGCCGCCGTGCGCCCGCTTCACCTGCCCGATCGCGCCGTCCACCACTTTGCTGCCCTGCGCGATGATGCAGACGTGCTCGCAGATCCGCTCCGCGTGCTCGATCATGTGCGTGCTGAACAGGATCGTACGACCCCGGCGCTTCAGATCCAGGATGATCTCCTTCAGTACCTGCTGATTGATCGGATCCAGCCCGGCGAACGGCTCGTCCAGGATCACGAGCTCGGGCTCGTGCAGGACCGCGCTGATGAACTGGAGCTTCTGCTGATTGCCCTTGGACAGCTCCTGAACCCGCGCGTCCGCGCGGTCCGCGAGACCCAGCCGCTCCAGCCACTCGCCGATGCGCGGGCGCGACTGCCAGGCCGGCATTCCCTTCAGCTCGGCGAAGAACGCGAGCACCCGCCGCAGCCGCATCTTGCGGTACAGCCCACGCTCCTCCGGCAGATAGCCGATGCGGTCGAGTGCGCGCTGGCTGACGGGTCCGCCGAAGAGGCGGATGCCGCCGGCGTCGGGCTCCAGGATGCGCAGGATCATCCGGATCGTCGTCGTCTTGCCGGCGCCGTTCGGGCCGAGCAAGCCGTACGTCGTGCCGAGGGGCACGGAGAGATCGATGCCCCGAACGGCGTCCACGCCGTCGAAGCTCTTGCGCACGCCCTCGAGTTCGATGGCGGGGCCGGCATCGGCCCGCGGGCTGAGAAGTGATGTCATGCTGGGGTTCGGAGTCGCCATCCGGATCTGGCAGTTCGCCGGACGCCTGACCGCGGCGGGTCCCGGATGTGCTTGGAAAGCAAGACGTTGTCAGGCGAGCGTCAATCTAACCTCGGTCGCGCGCTGCCGAAACGCCCTCGAGCCAGCGCACGAGCCCGTTCAGGTCCCGCACTTCCGCCGTCGGCTGCACGTCCCCGCCCGGTACACCCGCGCGGTTCACCCAGACCGTAGGGATGCCGAGCCGCCGGGCCGGCCGCACATCGTGGAAGTAGCTGCGCGCCGCGTGCACGAGCCGCTCCGCCACGCCGCCCGCCGCCGCCAGCGCCCGCTCGAAGTGCGCCGCACCGGGCTTGTAGCTGCGCACCCGCTGCGCCGTCACGATCACGTCGAACTTCACGGTGAAGTGATGCAGCGTGCCGGCGAGCAGGTCATCGTCCACGTTGGAGAGAATCCCCAGCCGGTAGCCGCCGCCCCGCAGCTTTTCGAGTGCCGGGTTCGTGTCCGGGAACGGCATCCAGGAGGGCAGACTCTCCACCAGAAAACCCTCACGTTCCGGCGCGAGCGGCAAACCCAGCCGCACGGCCACGTGCCTGGCCGTGACGCGCAGCACCTCCCGGTACGGCCGGTACTCGCCCGCCTCTACTTCCGGCTCGACTTCGTGGTAGGCGCTGAGGACCTGATCCCGCACCAGCGGAGTGCCCGCGCGCGCGCCCTCTGCCGCGAACGCCTGCGCGATGCCGGTATCCCAATCGATCAGGGTGCCGTAACAGTCGAACGTGATCAGCTCGGGGCGGGTCACGATGGTGCGCGCGCGCAGCGCAGGACTCGACCGGGAAGCACGCCGGTGTGCTCCCCGTCGCGAACGACGAATCGGCCGTTCACCAGGACGTGCGGGATTCCGACCGGGTA
>JACQPS010000364.1 GCA_016207445.1 Gemmatimonadota bacterium
GACCCGGAAACACCCCAAGGCCTCGAACCGTCAGCAGTCGGGGCTGATTGGCAAGGGACGAAAGCCCACGCCATCAGTGCGGACGAAGTCTACCCTTGACAATCGCTCTCATAGAACCGCAAAGAGCGCAAAGAACGCGAAGAACAGATTAATTCATTTGTTCTCAGCGTGCTTCGCGTGCTTTGCGGTGAACCCCTGTCCCTACCGCTTCTCGTCCGCGCCCGCGCGATGGCCGCGCACCGGCAGCGTGCACGCCGCGCGCACGATCCTGGTCTGCTCGCGCTCGTGCCGGCTGGCGTACCCCTCGGCGGGGCTCGCCCGCTCCGGCCTTCCGATGTAGCCCACGCCCACGCGCTCGCCCGCGATCGCCCGTAGCCGCGGCTCGACGAAGCGCCACGCGCCCATGTTCTGCGGCTCCTCCTGCACCCAGACGAGCTCGTCCAGCGCGCCGTAGCGCTGCACCAGGGCCGTCAGCTCTTCCTGCGGGAAGGGGTAGAGCTGCTCGACGCGCGCGATGGCGAGCGCGCCCGCACTGTCACCCGCCGCCTCCAGGCCCGCCAGCAGGTCGTAGTAGACCTTGCCCGTGCACAGCACGAGCCGGCGGATCTCGCCGGTGCGGTCGCGGGCGGCGGCGTCGTCCAGCACCGGCCGGAACGAGCCGTTCGCCAGCTCCTCCAGGCGCGAGGCGGCCCGCGGGTGCCGCAGCAGGCTCTTGGGTGTCAAGACGACGAGCGGCCGCAGCTCGCGTGACAGCGCCTGGCGCCGCAGCAGGTGGAAGTACTGCGCCGGCGTCGAGCAGTTCGCCACGCGCAGATTGTCCTCCGCCGCGAGCTGCAGGAACCGCTCGAGCCGCGCGCTCGAGTGCTCGGGCCCCTGGCCCTCGTACCCGTGCGGCAGGAGCAGCACCAGACGCGAGTGCTGCGCCCACTTCGCGCCGCCGGCCGAGATGAACTGGTCCACCATCACCTGCGCGGCGTTCACGAAGTCGCCGAACTGCGCCTCCCACAGCACGAGCGCGTCCGGCACCGCGATGCTGTAGCCGTACTCGAAGCCGAGCACGCCCATCTCGGAGAGCGGGCTGTTGTGCACCTCGAGCGGCGCGGCCGCCTCGCGTAAATTGCCCAGGGGTATATATTTACGGCCTGTGCTCGCGTCGTGCAGCACCAGGTGCCGCTGGCTGAACGTGCCGCGCGCCGTGTCCTGGCCCGTCAGCCGAATGGCCGTGCCATCGGCGAGCAGCGCCGCCAACGCGAGCGACTCCGCGTGCCCCCAATCGATGGGTCCGCCTTCCGGCAGCAGCTTGCTGCGCCGGCCGAGCGCGCGTACCAGCTTCGGATGCACGGTGAAGCCGTCCGGCCAGCTGTGCAGCTCGCGGTCGTAGGCCAGCAGCTTCTCTGCCGGGACCGCCGTCTCCACCACGGGCTCCGCGACGGCCGCAGCCGGATCGCCGTTGCCGTTCTTTGCCGGCGCGTCGCCCGCGCGCCGCACGGCATCCTGCGCTTCCACCAGCCGCTGGTAGACGCGCTGCCACTCGGTGTCCACGTGCTCGCGCGAGACCACGCCCTTTGTGAGCAGCGCCTCCGCCCAGCGCGCACGCACGGACGGCTGCGCCTGGATGTGCTGGTAGAGCACGGGCTGCGTGTAGGCGGGCTCGTCGCCCTCGTTGTGGCCGAAGCGGCGGTAGCCGATCAGGTCGATGACGACGTCGCCATGGAACTGCCCGCGGTACGCGAGCGCGAGCCGCGCGACCGCCAGGCATGCCTCCGGGTCGTCGGCGTTCACGTGGAAGATCGGGATGTCGAAGCCCTTGGCCAGGTCGCTGGCGTAGCCGGTCGAGCGGGCCTCGCGCGGGTCGGTGGTGAAGCCGATCTGGTTGTTCACGATCAGGTGCAGCGTTCCGCCCGTGCGGTAGCCCGCGAGCTCCGCCAGGTTGAGCGTCTCGGCCACCACGCCCTGCGCCGAGAGGGCCGCGTCGCCGTGGATCAGGATGGGCACGACGGCGTGCTCCTCGCGCTCGAGCGAGGTGGCGCGGCGCACCGACTGCCTCGCGCGCGTGATGCCTTCCACCACCGGGTTCACGAACTCCAGGTGGCTCGGGTTCGGCGCCAGCACGACCGAAACCCGCTGGCCGGCCGCCGTCGTGTACGTCCCCTCCGCGCCCAGGTGGTACTTCACGTCGCCCGTGCCGGCGTGGCCGTGCGCCTGTCCCTCGAACTCGGCCAGGATGCGGCCATAAGGCACACCCAACACGTGCACGAGCACGTTCAGCCGGCCGCGGTGCGCCATGCCGAGCACGACCTCGCGCGCGCCGCCCGCGGCCGCCCGCTCGATCGCCAGCTCCAGCATCGGGACGAGCATGTCGGTCCCCTCGACCGAGAAGCGCTTCTGCCCGAGGTAGGCGCGGTGCAGGAACTGCTCGAAGCCTTCCACCTCGCTCAGCCGCCGGAGCAGCTTGCGCTTCTCTTCGGCGCCGAGCGGCTGCTTGTGCGCACCCGTCTCGATCTGCTCGCGCAGCCAGTCGCGGCGCACCGGATCCTCCAGATGCTCGTACTCGTAACCGATCGAGCCGGAGTACGTGGCCTTCAGCCACTCCAGCACGTCCGTCAGCGTCTCGCCCGGAACGTCCCGGTCCAGCAGCGAGGCCGCGACCGTCTCCAGCTCGTCGGAAGTGATGCCGTGGTAGGCGGGATCCAGCATCGGATGCCCCGGCGGCGGGCTGCCCAATGGATCCACCTGCGCGGCCAGGTGGCCGTTCAGGCGATACGCATCCACCAGCTCGGCCGCCGCGAGCAGCGCGCGGATCTCCCTGCGCGCGGGCGCGACGGGCAGGGCCGCGGCCATGGCCGGCGCCTCTTCCACCGCGTAGCGCGGAACCTCGACGCCTGCCCCGAGTCCCTCGACTCCGCTCGGGATAAACTCCGCCGAAGGGCCGCCGAAGAGTCTGGCCCAGGAGGGATCCACCGAGCCCGGGTTGCGCAGCCACCGCTCCAGCATCTCCTGCGCGTACCCGGCGTTGTATGTATCGAAGCCGTTCGTGCCGATATTCATTTACGCGACGTCGCCGTAGAGACCCACGTCGGACTCTTACCCCTGCGGCTCGACTCCGCTCCCCTCGCCGAGCCGGCGCGGCCCGGCGGGCGGGCCGAGCTGCGCGGTGTCGACGCGCAGCTTTTGCCAGGCATCGACGAACGCTCCGAGCCGCGCCTCGACCGCGCGGTGCACCTCTTCGGCCGGACGGCGGAAGAAGAGCTCGATGGCGTCGTCCAGCCGGTGGACGGCGTAGAGGTGGAAGCGGCCGGCGCGTACGGCGTCGAGGACCTCCGGGCGGAGCATGAGGTGCTCCAGGTTGCGGGCGGGGAGGACCACGCCCTGCCCGTCGCAGGGGCCCAGCACGCGGCAGGTGTGATAGAAGCCCTCGACCTTCTCGTTGACGCCGCCGACCGGCTGCACGTCGCCGTGCTGGCTGACCGAACCCGTGACGGCCAGCTCCTGTGCCAGCGGCAGGCCGGAGATGGCGGAGAGCAGCGCGAGCAGCTCGGCGACGCTGGCGCTGTCGCCATCGACCTCCTCGTAGACCTGCTCGAAGCCGAGCGTGGCGGTGAGCACGAGCGGGCGCGTGTCGCCGTAGCGCTGGTTGAGGTAACCGGTGAGGATCAGCACGCCCTTGCTGTGGATGCGTCCACCGAGCGCCGCCTTGCGTTCGATATCGACCACGCCACGCGTGCCGAGCGACACCGTCGCGGCGACGCGCACCGGCTTCGCGAAGGCGTAGTCCCCGAGCGAGAGCACCGACAGCCCGTTCAACTGGCCGACGGCCTCGCCGCGCGTCTGTACCAGCAGCACGCCGCGCTCGATCGTGCGGTGCAGCTCTTCCTCCGGCCGGTTGCAGCGCCAGATGCGCGCGTCGATCGCCGCCTCCACGTCCTCGCGCAGGACGACGTCGGCGCCGCGGCGCCGCGCGTAGAACGCGGCCTCGCGGGTGACGTCCGCGATCTCGCTCAGCTTGGCGGTCAGGCGCATCTGATCGCCGGCGCGGCGCGCGCCATACTCGACGAGCGCGCCCACCGCCGCGGCATCGAAGTGGGGCAGGTCCTCCAGCCGGCAGCGGGTGGCCACGAAGCGCCCGTACTCGAGCTCGGCCTCGGGCGTGCGCTCGATCGTGGGCGCGAAATCGCCCTTCACCTTGAAGATCTCGGCGAACTCGCGGTCGTGGATCGAGAGCAGGTAGTAGAAGAGCGGCGGCCCGAGCAGCACCACCTTGACATCCAGCGGAATCGGCTCCGGCTGGAGCGAGACCGTGCTGATGAGCCCCAGCTCGGCCGCGGGCTCCTCGATGTGCAGCTCGCGCTGCTTGAGCGTGCGCTTGAGCGCGTCCCAGGCGAGCGGCCGGCGCAGTACCTCGAACGCGTCCAGCAGGAGATAGCCGCCGTTGGCGCGCAGCAGCGCGCCCGCGCGGATCATGAGCACGTCCGTCGTGAGCACGCCCTGCTGCACGAAGTGCTCGATGCGGCCGATCAGGTTCGCGAAGCTCGGGTTCGGCTCCTCGACCACGGGCGCGCCGCCGCCCTCGTGATGGCTCACCACCACGTTGACCTTGTAGCGCCGCTGAAACTCCTCGCTGAGCACGACCTTCGCGATCGCCTCCGCCTCCGTCTCGGACATGAGCAGCATGCGGCCGATCAGCTCGATCAAGTCCGTTTCGACTGCCGTGAGGAAGTCGAGCACCTGCGGCAGCTCGTGGTAGCGCGCGCGCAGTGTCTCCATCAGATGATCGACCGCCGCCTCGGCGGTGCGGCGGTTCAGGTCGCGCAGGGCTTCCTGCGCCTTACTGGCCGCCTCCGCGAACTTGCGGACCGCGTTCTCGAACAGCTTCTGCACTTCCGCCCGCGCCGCCTCGAACTGCTCCTGCTCCTCGGGCCTGAGGCGCTCCGGCTCTTCGCCGGGCGCGGGCTCGCCCTCGCGCTTGGGGGCCAGCAGGATCGCCTGCGGCGTGCGCACCACGGCCACGCCACGCCGCTCCGCCTTGGCGTCCACCGCCTCGAACAGCCGCTTGCGCGTCGCGTCCAGCTCCTGGGCGATGGCGTTGCGCTGCGCGCGATGCTCCTCGGTGCCGAACCTGTGGGGCAGCTCGCTCGCCAGCCCCGTGATGAACCCCTCGATGTGCGTGGCGAGCTGACGGCCGCAGCCGGGCGGGAGCCGCAGCGTGCGCGGACGGCGGGCGTCCGTGAAGTTGTTGACGTAACACCAGTCATCGGGCGTGGGGCGTGCGGCGGCCTCGCGCGCGATGGCATCCAGCGCGGCCGTGCGCCGGCCGGTCCCCTCCGCGCCCAGCACGAAGATGTTGAAGCCGGGCGCCTGGATGCCGACGCCGAACTCGAGCGCGCGCAGCGCGCGCTCCTGTCCCACGAGCCGGTCGAGCGGCTCGAGCTCGGCGGTGGTGGCGAAGCCGTAGCCGCGCACATCCGCGTCGCGGCGCAGCGCTTCTACCGGCAGCGGCTGCACGCGCGTGCGGCGCAGCGGCAACGCCTCGCGCTCGGGCTGCGCGCTCACGCGGCCACCGTCCGGATCATTCGCCTCATGGTCGCATCCGGGTGTAGGTGAGCCCGAGCGTGATGCGCGTCAGCCACACCGTGCTCGGTTCGTCGAAGGTCGTGCCGGTGGTCGTGAGATAGGAGTCGCGGCCGTCGAAGGGGTTTCCCAGCGCGAAGCTGTTCAACTCGAGCCGGGTCGCGAGGGCCCAGCCCAGCCGCACCTGCAAACCGACGCCGCCCAGGGCGCCGAGCCGCGTCTGCCGCTCGTGCACGGCGCTGATGTCGTCGACCCGCTGCTGGTCCGCGAGGCCCCACCGTACGACGGCCACGCCGCCGGTCGCGTACGGTGCGAGGCGCCGCCGCGAATCGACCAGGAAGCGCATCACCTCGCCGCTGAACACCAGCGCGCTCAAGTCCGCCAGGTGCTCCTGGTCGCCGGCCTTGCTGCCCGTGCCCGTGTCGTCGCGATACTCGAGCTCGGTCGGCGCATACGTCACGGCGAGGCGCACACTCGTCTTCGCCCACGGCCAGAGGCCGAGCGAGCCGCCGAGCGCGAACGCCTCCGCCGCGGTCAACTCCCGCTGGAAGGTCGGCGGCGGCCCCACATGCTGCTCGACGAACCGGCCGAAGCCCGCGCCGCCGCCGTACAGCTCGACCGTCAACGAGGGGCGGACGGCGCGGGCCTCCTCCTCCTGGGCCCGCGCCGGCGTAACTGCCGAGATGGTGAATGCGACGACGGCTACGGCCACTACCGCCGCGCGCCGCCTCTGCGCCTGTCCTCGCATCCGCCCCCTGCCGGCTTCGCTCATCTTGGACGTGCTCGCCCGCCGTGACGCTCGCTCACGTGCCGTCCCTGGCCGCCGCTGGATCGCGACGGCCGCCCGGCTTCCATCCTTGCACGCCGCGGACCAGCTCACGCGGCGGCGCTGTGGCTCGGCGCCCGCCGCCCGCTGGCGTCGGGCTCGCAAGGACGGACGCGCCGGCCGCGCACCCGCGGAGATTCTCGCGTCTTGCTACCCCGCAGCCGGGCCGGCCTTCCTGGACTGCACTGCCGGACCGTACATTCGGCCGAGCTGGTGTACCGGCTCCCGGAGAAAACCATGCGCGCACGTTCCCCCCGGCCTGCTCGCCTCCCGGCCACGCTCGCTCTCTGGCTGGCTGCGCTCGGCTGTTCCGCACGCGGACCGAGGGAGACTCGCCCGCAGGAGCTGCTGGCCGAATTCGGGGAAGTCGCGGTGGAGAACGGCGTGTTGTCCTACGCGGTGCGCATGAGGCGGGCGTCGGAACCGGTGCTGCTGCTCCACGGCTCCAACATGGACAGCCGCATCTGGGAGGATCAGCTCGGGGCGCTCGTGGATCAGTATCGCGTGATCACGTACGACCTACGCGGTTTCGGCCGGTCCTCGCGCGCGGACGTCCCCTTCGCCGCGCACCAGGACCTGAAGGCGCTGCTGGACTCGCTCCGCATCGAGCGCACGGCGCTCGTCGGGCTCTCGCTCGGCGGCCGCGTCGCACTCGATTTCGCGCTCACGTGGCCGGAGCGCGTGCGCGCGCTCGTGCTCGCCGCGCCCGGCGTGAGCGGCCACCGCCCCAACTCACCCGTCGAGCCCTGGGTGCGCGAGCTGATCGAGGCGATCCGCGCGCGCGACACGATCCGCGCGACCGACGCCTGGCTGTCCAGCCCCGCCATGCGGCCCGCCATGGAACGCCCCGACCTCGCCCCGCGCCTGCGCGCGATCAGCTACGCGAACTCCGGCATCTTCGCGCTCGGCGCCAGCCCCGAGCGGCCGCTCGACCCGCCCGCCATCGACCGGCTGCACGAGGTGCGCGCGCCCACGCTCGTCATCATCGGCGACCGCGACGCCGAGGCGCTGCGGGCGCTGGCGGACACGCTCGCCGCGCGCATCCCCGGCGCGAGGAAGGTGGTGATTCCCGGGGCGGGGCACCTCACGAACGTGGAGGCGCCAGAGGCGTTCAACCGCGCGCTGCTGGCGTTTCTTGCCAAAAACTGATTTCACGCGGAGCCGCGGAGGAGCCAGAGAGGGGAAAATTCTAAATTTCTCTCTCCGTTTCCTCAGCGTCTCCGCGTGAAAGCTTTGTCCGCTACACCCTCACACTCTTCCACCTCCCCCGCCTGAACAGCACCGCCGCGGCCACGGCGTAGGTCGAGAACGCGATCAGGATCGCGGCGTAAACGCCCTCGGGCCCGAACCCCAGCTCGCGCGCGAGCAGCCAGGCGAGCGGGATCTCCCAGAACCAGAAGCAGAACAGGTTCAGGTAGGTGGGCGTCCAGGTGTCGCCCGCGCCGTTGAACGAGTTGCCCAGCACCATGCCGTAGGCGTAGAAGAAGAACCCGGCGCTCACGATGCGGAGACAGTGCGCCGCGTAGGTGGCGGTCGCGGCGTCGCCGCCGAAGAGGCTTACGATCCGCGGCGCCGCCAGCATGAAGCCGATGCCGATCAGCCCGAGCACGGCGAAGTTCATGAAGCCCGCGATCCAGACGGCGCGCTCGGCACGCTCCGGCATGCGCGCGCCCAGCGACTGCCCGACCATGGTAGCCGCCGCGTTGGCGAGCCCCCAGGCAGGCAGCAGCGCGAACAGCACGATGCGGATCGCGATGACGTAGCCGGCGAGCGCCTCGCTGCCGAACCCGGCGAGCACGCGGATCAGGCCGATCCAGCTCGCGGTGCCGATGAAGACCTGAAGCGTGCCGGTGCCGGACAGGCGCAGCACGCGCGCCATGAGCTCGAGCTGCACGCGCAGGTGCCGCCGGGATACCTCGAGCCGGCCCACGCCGCGCGCCAGCGTGAGCAGTTGCACGACGACGCCGGTGCCGCGGCCGATCGTGGTCGCGACCGCCGAGCCGGTGACGCCGAGCTCCGGCAACGGCCCCACGCCGTAGATGAGGCACGGGTCGAGCACGATGTTGATGCCGTTGGCCAGCCAGAGCACACGCATGGCAATGGCCGCATCCGCCGCGCCGCGGAAGGCCGCGTTCATGAGGAACAGCAGCAGGATCACGCCGTTGCCTGTGAGCATGATCGTGGCGTAGCTGCCGCCCACCCGGACGACCTCCGCGTCCGCGCCCATGAGCCGGAGCAGCGCGCGCGCGTTCCCGCCCAGCACCACGCCCAGCACGAGCGCGACTCCCCCGCCCAGCAGGAGCGCCTGGACCGCGGTGCGCGCGGCCGCGTCCGGGTTGCCCTCGCCGATGCGCCGTGCGACCAGCGCGGTCACGCCGATGCTGAGTCCCATTGCCACGGTGTAGATCAGCGCCAGCAGCGACTCGGTCACGCCGACCGCCGCGGCCGCGCTCGCGCCCAGCCGCGAGACGAAGAAGACGTTGGTGACGGCGAACAGCGACTCCATCACCATCTCGAGCACCATCGGGACGGCGAGGGTGATGATCGCCGGCACGAGCGCGCCCTCCGTGGGGTGGACGCCGCGTCCGGCGATTGCGTCGCGCAGCACCTGAAGCCAGGGGGTGCGCCCTGCCGCTGCGACTTCGATTGCTGTCGAATTCATCGCTGGCCCGTTCGCAAAAAGGACCGCCTCCCGGTGCGGGGCACCGGGAGGCGGTCTTGGGC
>JACQPS010000050.1 GCA_016207445.1 Gemmatimonadota bacterium
GCCGAGCTGACTGCCGAGGACGCCGGCACGCTGCTCCGCTACGAGGTGCGTGCCCGCCCGCGCACGCTGCTCGGCCTCGCCGCCATCCCCGTCCAGATCGGCTGGCTCAGCCGCCGCCGTTTCGGCGCGGTCCTCGAGCGCTACGGAAGGATGGCGGCGATGAGCGAGCGGCCCATGGCGGGGCCGGCGCCGCGCGTCACGTTCGCGCCGGGTGGACGCGAGCGGCTTGAGGCGGCGCGCACCAGCCTGCGCACGCGTGTGCGCGACCGGGAGCTCGCGGACCGACTGGCCGATCTGGTCGCGAGCGCGGACGAGCTGACGCTCGCGCGGCTGCGCCCGTACGCGTGCGCCGACGCGTGGGGCGTGCCCCGCCGCCGCACGCTCGAGCTGTTCCTGCACGCCACGCGCGCCGGCCTGCTCGAGTTGCAGTGGGACCTGGTCTGCCCGATGTGCCGCGGCGCCAAGGAGACGAGCGGCTCACTCCGGGACGTGGGCAGTACCGTTCACTGCGACAGCTGCCAGATCGACTTCACCGTCGAGTTCGAGCGCTCGGTCGAGCTCACCTTCCGCGCGAGTCCCGCGATCCGGCCGATCGACGTCTTCGACTTCTGCGTCGGCGGCCCGCAGGTCACGCCGCACATCGTCGTGCAGCAGCTGCTCGCACCAGGCGAGCGGCGCACGCTCATGCCCGCGCTCGAGCCCGGACGCTACCGCCTGCGCGCCCGCGGGCGCATGGGCGCGCGGCCACTCGAGGTCGGCGACGGCGGCGCCCCCGCCGCCGAGCTCCGACTCGACGACGATGGCGCCGAAGCGCCGGCGATGCGCATCACGACGTCGCCCTCCATCGTGCTCGAGAACGCGGGCAAGCAGGCCTGTCTCGCGATGCTCGAGCGCACCGCGTGGAGCGACCAGGCCGCGACCGCGGCCGAGGTCACCACGCTCCAGGAGTTCCGCGACCTGTTCTCGCAGGAGGCGCTGCGGCCCGGCGAACACATCTCGGTCGGCAGCCTCGCCGTGCTCTTCACCGACCTGCGCGGCTCGAGCCGCCTCTACCGCGAGGTCGGCGACGCCCCCGCCTTCGGCCGCGTCATGAATCACTTCGACGTGCTGCGCGAGCACATCGCCGCCGGCGACGGCGCCATCGTCAAGACCATGGGCGATGCCGTCATGGCCGTGTTCCGCCGCCCCGCCGGCGCGATCTCGGCCGTCTTCGCCGCGCAGCGCGCGCTCATGAACCCACCCGCCGGTATGCAGCCGCTCGTGCTCAAGGCCGGCCTGCATTTCGGCTCCTGCATCGCCGTCACGCTGAACGACCGCCTCGATTACTTCGGCTCCACCGTCAACCTCGCCGCGCGCCTCGGCGGCGTGTCGGTCGGCGGCGAGATCGTCATCTCGGAGGTCGTGCGCAGGGACCCCGAGGTCGCGGCCTGGCTCGAAGGGCAGGCGGGGCTGACGTGCGAATCGTTCGAGGCCATGCTGCGCGGGTTCGACGATCTCACTTTGCGGTTGTGGCGCATTACGCAAGCCTAGAGAAAGGCCGTGTACGTGCACGGGTACGGGTACGTGCACGTGTACGATCCGGCGGCTGGACGTGCACGTACGCGTGCACGTACACGTACACGGAAGTTCGGGGTTGGGTGGGCCACGCCCTCGCGCAACCTGACGAGCCCCGCCGGCATCTAACCCAACCGAAGAGCGCGCGCGGGCCGGCACACAGATGTTTGCGTGAAACCGGATCCTGCGGCCGGCCGTAGGGGTAGACGGTCCTCTTCGTACGCGCGGCCACATTCGAGCTTCCACTCCGGGTCCCTGAAATGAAGATCATGACGCTGGCGGTCCTGGCGCTGTGCACCGCGGCATCCGCCGCCCCGCTCCAGTCGCAGACTCCCGGGCGGACGCCGCCGCAGGGACCCGGGCGCACCGCACCGGCCCGTCCCCCGGTCGCTGGGCCCGGCGCGATCGTGGGGAGCGTGGTGGACGCGCAGAGCAACACGCCGATCGCCGCGGCCTCCGTCACGGTGCGCAGCGCGGCCGACTCCTCCCTGGTCGCGGGGGCCCTCGCTCAGTCCAACGGCACGTTCCGCATCGACGGCTTGCAGCCGGGCAGCTACTACCTGCGACTCACCATGATCGGCTACGCCACGCACACCACGCCGGCCGTGGCGGTGACGCAGGCGGCTCCGCGCGCGAGCGTGGGCGTCATCCGGCTCGAGCCGCAGGCGGTGGCGCTGGAAGGCGTGGAGGTCAACGCGGAGCGGTCGATGATCATCGCGCCGGACCGGAACAGCTACCGGGTGAAGGAGGTGGCGCCCGCGGCGACATCCGCGAGCGAGGTGCTCGAGTCCGTTCCCTCGGTCCAGGTCGACGCGGATGGCAAGGTGAGCCTGCGCGGCAACGAGAACGTGGTCGTGCAGATCAACGGCCGGCCGACGCCGATCCGCGGCGCGCAGCTCGCCGGCTACTTGAGGCAGCTGCCGGCCAACACCATCGAGCGCATCGAGGTGATCCCGAACCCGTCCGCCAAGCAGGACCCGGAGGGCATGGCCGGCATCATCAACATCGTGATGAAGCAGGGCGTGGATCTGGGCACGAGCGCTGGCCTCACGCTCTCCGCCTCCACCGAGGAGCGCTACAGCGTCGGCGGCAACCTCGGGCACCAGCGTGGCCCCGTTGCGCTCTTCGTCAGCTACGGATTCTTCAGCGATCAACGACAGATGTCCGGCGTCAACGACCGGACCCGGCTGGACCCATCCAGCGCCCCGCTGCACTTCACGGAGCAGGACCTCACGGGCGACGCCGGCCTGCGTGGGCACAACCTGACCGCGCAGGCCGACTACGAGCTCGGCAAGCGCAACGTGCTCTCGGCCACGGTGAACCTGAACCGTCGCAGCCTGGCGGACGAGAACCTGAGCGCCTACGACGAGCTGAGCGGCTCGCGCGAAGTCGTGGACGAGTACGACCGCTTCCGCGTTGCCGATTTCAGGAACTGGTTCGGGGATGGCGTGCTCGCGTTCAAGCGCACGATCCAGCCGCAAAAGCACGACCTCTCGGCCGAGCTGCGCTACAACCGCGCGGACGATCGGGAGCTCACGGAATTGTGGCGCCAGTCGCTGGGCCAGTCCGCGGGCATCGACGTGGAGACCAACGACGTCGATGCGCTCACCGACCAGTTCACGGCCCAGCTCGATTACACGCGGCCGCTCTCGGAGCGCACCAAGCTCGAGGCCGGATACAAGGGCAACGCGCGCCTGTTCGACCGCGATTTCGTCGTGATGAAAGATTCGGCTGGCGATGGGCAGTGGCGGGAGAGCGACCTGAGCAACGCGCTCGAGTTCGACGAGACCGTGAACGCCGTCTACGGCGTTTTGAGTCACGCGCGCAGCAAGGTCGACCTGCAGGCGGGACTGCGCTTCGAGTACGCGAGCCGCGACTTCGCGCTCGTCGACTCCGGGCACTACCCGCACGACTACACGAGCCTGTTCCCGAGCGGGCTCGTCAGTTACAAGCCGAGCGACAAGAGCCAGCTCAAGCTGAGCTACTCGCGCCGCATTCGCCGGCCGTTCACGCAGGAGCTGAACCCGTTCCCCGTGTTCTTCGACCTGCAGAACGTGTTCATCGGGAATCCGCGGCTCGACCCGGAGTACACGGACGCCATCGAGCTGGCGTTCCAGCGCTCCGGCCAGCTGGGGACTCTACAGGTCACCCCGTTCTATCGCCGGACCTCGAACATCATCCGCGTGGACATCAACACGGCGGACACGGTGTCCGGCCGCGAGGTGACGTCCGTGAGCTTCAAGAACCTGGACCACAGCTCGTCGTGGGGCGCAGATCTGAACGGGCAGGTCAAGCTGGGCAAGCTGAGCGGGCTGGCCAGCCTGAACGTGTTCAAGATGGTGACGGACGGCGGCAGCGAGTCCAGCCTCTCCTCGGACGCCGTGAGCTGGTCCGGGCGCCTGAACGCCACCTTCAACGTGACGCCCGCGACGGCGCTGATCGCGAACTACTTCTATCGTGCGCCCATGAACATCGAGCGCGGCCGGTTCCACAGCTTCGCGTTCGCCAACTTCTCCGTGCGGCAGAAGCTCAGCCAGAGGGCCACGGTGATCCTGCGCGTGTCGGACCCGTTCGAATCGCAGCGCTTCCGGGTCAAGGTGGGCGACGACAATATCATCCAGCTCACGGAGCGAGCGTTCAACAGTCGGGCCGCCTTTCTCACCTTCCAGTACAACTACGGCCAGGCGCCGAAGCTGCGCCAACGCCGGCAGGAAGAGCAGCCGCAGTCGCAGACCGGCTTCACGAATCAGTGACGTCGCTCGTCTGAGAAGTCGCTGGGCCGCCATTCATCTCACGCGGAGAACGCTCTCCGCGTGAGATATTTTTCCCGGCGACGCGATGCTATAATATCCCATGATGCCGATCCGCCCTCGCCTGTATCTCGCCTTGCTCGCGGCCATTGCTGCTGCCGCCTGCAGCGCCGCCCGAACACCGCCGGCGAGCGGCCGCCCGGGCGAGGGCTCGGCCCGCAGCGCGCAGCCGTACACCGCCGCGGACGTGCACTTCATGTCCGCGATGATCGCGCACCACGCACAGGCGATCGTGATGGCCGGGATGGCCCGCACGCACGACGCGGGCCCGTCGGTGCGAGTCCTGGCCGAGCGCATCGCCAGCGCGCAACAGGACGAGATCCGCGCGATGCAGGAGTGGCTGCGCGCGCACGGCCAGCCGGTTCCGGGCGCGGATGCGATGGATGTGAACCACATGCTGCACGGCGTCGCGCACGCGCTCATCCCCGGGATGCTCAGCGAGTCTCAGATGCAGCAGCTCGATGCGTCGAGCGGAAAGCAGTTCGACCGCCTGTTCCTCAGCCTCATGATCCAGCACCATCAGGGCGCCATCTCGATGGTGGACGAGCTGTTCGCGTCGTACGGCGCGGCGCAGGACCAGACCGTGTTCAAGCTGGCCTCTGACGTCGACGCCGATCAATCCGCCGAGATCGCGCGCATGCAGACGATGCTCCTCGACCTGGTCGAACAGGACCCCTAATCACACCCGGAAACCACGTCATGCCAATCACCGATCCCACTCGCGCGACGCTCGCGCTCGCTGTCGCCGTCGCCCTGGCCGCGTGTGCGCCTTCGAGCGCCTCACGCGCCCACGGACCCACGCCGAGGATGCAGGCTGCACCGGGCCCCGACCCGCGCGTCGGGCTCCGCGCCGGCCTGTACGACGCGGGCGAAGCGTCCTGGAACCTGCGCCTGCTGTCGACCACGCCGCCGACGGGGCCGTTCGCCCAGGACATGAACTCCGATCTGGCGTTCACGGGCCACTACGCCATCCAGGGCAACTTCAACGGGTTTCAGGTCTGGGACATCTCGGACCCGGCGCGGCCGACGCTCGTGACCGCGTACTACTGCCCCGCCTCGCAGAGCGACGTCTCGGTCCACCGGCATCTGCTGTTCGTGTCCGGCGAGAGCCTGAACGGCCGCCTCGATTGCGGCGGACAGGGCGTCGCGGACACGGTCAGCGCGGAGCGGCTGCGCGGCATCCGCATCTTCGACATCGGCGACGTCGCCCATCCCAGGTACATCGCGAACGTGCAGACCTGCCGCGGCTCGCACACGCATTCGGTGCTCGATGACCCGAGGGACCGCGACAACGTCTACATCTACGTCTCGGGCTCCGCACCCGTGCGGTCGCCGAGCGAGCTCGCGGGGTGCGTGGGCGCGCCGCCGGAGGAGGACCCGCGCTCGGCGCTCTTCCGCATCGAGGTCATCCGGGTGCCGCTCGCGCGTCCCGAGCAGGCGGCCATCGTGAGCTCGCCGCGCATCTTCACGGGTCTCGCGGCGCCGCCGGTGCATGGCGACGCCCCGGAGGACATGGCGGGCCTCACGGCCGCGCCCGCCGCGGGGGCGTTCACGGCCAGGAGGCGCGGCCGGGAGATCGTGCTGTCGCCCGACTTCATCGCGCCGCTGCTGGACAGCATGGTCGCGGCGCGCGGCGGCAGGGGCGCGCCCACCGCCGCCGACAGCGCGGCGCTGCGCGGCTCGATCCAGGGCATCGTGGATCGCATGTTCGGCGAGCGGCCGGCCCGGCGTCGTACCGGGCCCACGCAGTGCCACGACATCACGCTGTATCCGGCCATCGGCCTGGCCGGCGGCGCGTGCGGCGGCTACGGCCTCCTGCTCGACATCCGCGACCCGGCGCAGCCAGTCCGCATCGACGCGGCAGCCGACTTCAACTTCGCGTACTGGCATTCGGCCACGTTCAACAACGACGGCACCAGGATCCTCTTCTCGGACGAGTGGGGCGGCGGCACACGGCCGAGGTGCCGCAGCACGGACAAGCCCGAATGGGGCGCGGACGCGATCTTCACGCTCGCCGACGGAAAGATGCGCTTCCAGAGCTACTACAAGCTGCCGGCGCCCCAGACGGAGCAGGAGAACTGCGTCGCCCACAACGGCTCGCTCATCCCGATCCCGGGGCGGGACGTGATGGTGCAGGGGTGGTACCAGGGCGGCGTCTCGGTCTTCGACTGGACCGATCCCGCGCACCCGCAGGAGATCGCCTTCTTCGACCGCGGGCCCGTGCACGCCACGCAGCTGGTCGCGGCCGGGTCCTGGTCCGCCTACTGGTACAACGGCGTGATCGTCAGCTCGGAGATCGCCCGCGGCCTCGACATCTTCGAGCTCGTGCCGAGCCCGTTCCTGTCGCAGAACGAGATCGACGCGGCGAAGACCGTGCGGCTCGAAACCCTGAACGTGCAGGGCCAGCCCAGGTTCGTCTGGCCGCCCAGCTTCGCGCTCGTACGCGCGGTCCTCGACCAGCTCGAGCGGTCGAACGGCCTCGGCGCCGCGAGCATCGCCGCCGCGCGCCAGGCGCTCGAGCGCGCCGAGCGGGCCGGCGGAGCACAGCGCGCTAACGCGCTCACGCAGCTCGCGGCGCAGCTGGATCGGAACGCCCGCGGCGCCGCGGACGCCGCGAAGGTGCGGAAGCTCGCCGGTGCGGTGAGGGAGCTGGCCGCGGCGCAGTGAGCGTGGCGGGCCCGGCGCTCTGCCGCGGGCCGCTGTGGTGCGCGAGAGCCGAGAAGGGTCGATGGAAACCGCGGCCGACTTTCCAGGCGAGGGCGTCGAGCTGACCCACCTCCTGGTGGTCCGTGACCTCGAGCGCGCGCGGTGGTTCTACCGCGATGTGCTCGGGGCCACGGTCTTTCGGGAGTACGGGGGCAGCTCCGTGGTCCTCAATTTTCAGGGCAGCTGGATCCTGCTCGTGACCGGAGGCGGCCCCACCGCCGACAAACCGGACGTCACGTTCGCGCCGCCCGCCGACCCGAGCACGGTCAGCCACGAGTTCACGATCCGCGTACCCGACTGCGAGGCGGCGTACCGCACCCTGAGGGCGCGGGGCGCGGAGTTTCTGACGCCGCCGTATCGCCGACCCGGGGAGGTGCGCTGCTTCTTTCGCGACCCGGACGGCAATCTGCTCGAGATCAGCGAAGTCGTCGCGTCCGGGTAAACCCCGGCCAAGAGCACAGAGGGATACGGCGCTGAAACTCCGACCCGGCAGTTCGCGGGCACCAGGCCCTCGATCGCCCGCGCATGCAGGCAGAGCAGCGCGTCGCGCGTGCCCATGCGCAGCGCCTGCCGCATCGGCTCGCGCGCGCCCGCAAGGTCCCCGGTCAGATACCTCGCCCACGCGAGCTGGTCGTAACCGTACACGTCCTGCCGGACCTCGATCTCGCGCTCCAGAATTCTCCGCGTCTCCGCGAGAGAGATCTGGTGGTCGAGTCGGAAGAGCGTCCACTGCCGATTGAACGGCTCCGGCCGCTCGATGCCGAGCCGGTCCGCGCGCGCGTAGTATTCCCGTGCGCGGGCCGAGTCGCCGAGCGCGGCGTAGGCATCGCCGACAAGCGCCAAAGTCGCGATGTCGGCTCCAGGGCCGGCGCGCTCGCCGTAACGGATCGCCTGCTTCCACCGGCCGCGCGCGGCCTCGAGGCGTGCGAGCGCGCCGAGCAGCCGCGGGTCGCGCGGGTCCACGCGCAACCCCGCACGTAGTGCCTTCCCCGCCTCGCGCAACAGCCCGTTCCGCAGCGCGAAGTCTCCCACCCGCAGATGGAACCACGCGACCTGCTCGCGCGGCAGGTCGGGTCGGCGCAGCGCCTCGGTACGCGCGGCGCGCAGGATCACCCACGCCTCTCCGGGCCGGCCCTCGATCTCGGCCCAGCGCGCGAGCCGCGGCGCGACGGCGAGGTTGGCGCGGGCGGGGCGCAGCTCCGTGAACGTGGCGCGCGCATCGTCGTAATAACCGAGCTCTAGCTGGATCTCACCCAGCAGCGCGCGGTAGGACACGCGCTCGGGCTCGTACGCGACCAGCTCTTCCGCGGCCGCAAGGGCTTCCAGAAAGCGGTGCTGCGCGAGCAGGCTCGAGGCCAGGACCAGGCGGGCCTGGCCGTTCCGGCCGTCGCGCAGCGCGAGCGAACGGCGCGCAGCCTCTTCCGCCAGGCGGAAGTCCGCCACGCCGCCGCCCTCGCGCGCCCGCTGCAGGTACAGCGCGGCGAGCCGCGCTAGGTCCGCGGCGCTCCGAGGGTCCTCGTGAACGCGCCGCTCGTAGAAGACGACGTCGCGGTCGCGCCGCACCCGCTCGACCGCAGCCGCGTCGGCGGCCGCCACGATTTCTCGCGCCGGCGCGCCGATGAGACTGGCCTGGGCCCATACGCCCGCGGCGCCCGCGACCAGAGCGAAGCCGAGGACCGCGCTGATGACGACTCTGCCGCGCAGGTCCATTATTGCGTCGGCGCCGCGAGATACGGGAAGCTGCTGGAGAACGCCTTGTCGTTGGCGGCCACGTTGTCGGTCGACAACCCGGCACTGACGTTCTGGTCCGCCCCCGGCACGCCGAACGCCACCAGCAGGTCGCCGAAGATCGCGTCGAGTCCCACGTCGACGACGTCGTCCGTCAGCTTGCGCCCGCCGTAGCCGCCCGCGATCCAGCTCAGCCAGCCGGCGCCCGAGCCGGGCTTGTCCGTCTGCACGATCAGCATGTCGGGGATGAGCACCGACGAGATCGTGGTCGCC
>JACQPS010000365.1 GCA_016207445.1 Gemmatimonadota bacterium
CTACTACCCGCACGTCCCGCCCACGGACAAGTGGCACGACGAGAACGCCGGACCGATCCGCGCCTTCGCCTGGCCGCTGCTCGTCCAGGCGGGTGGGCTCGCCCGGCTCGCGGGAGCGAAGTTGCAGCTCACCAAGGCGGGCCGGAAGGCGCTCTCCGAGCCGGCCGCCGAGACGATCCGCACGTTGTGGACCGAGTGGGTGGACACGGCCATCCTCGACGAGCTCGCGCGCATCGAGTGCGTCAAGGGGCAGACCGGCAAGGGCAGGCGCGGGCTCACCGCCGTGTCGTCGCGGCGGGACGCGGTCGCCGACTCCCTGGCCGAATGCCCCGTGGGCGGATGGATTTCGACCGGCGAGTTCTTCCGTTTCATGCGGGCCTCGGGCAGCGACTTCGCGGTGACCCGGAACGCCTGGAATCTGTATATTGGCGAACTGCAGTACGGCTCGCTCGGCTACGACAACGGAGAGCGCATTCTGGAGGAGCGTTATCTCCTCTGCCTGCTGCTCGAGTACGCCGCCACGCTCGGCCTGATCGACGTCGCGCTCATCCCGCCTGCCGGCGCCCGCCGCGACTACCACAGCATGTGGGGCACGGACGAGCTGCCGTTCTTCAGCCGGTACGACGGGCTGATGTACTTCCGCGTCACGCCGCTCGGGGCCTACTGCCTGGGTACGGCATCGGACTACGAGCCCGCGCCCGTCGAGGTGAAGCCGGTGCTCCGGGTGCTGCCAAATCTGGAAGTCGCGGCCATCGGATCGACCCTCGAGCAGGGCGACCGCCTCGCCCTCGACGCCTACGCGACCCGTGTCTCGGACCTCGTCTGGCGACTGGATGCCGTCAGGCTCCTCGCCGTCATCGAAGAGGGACGGCCGGTGGCCGAGATCCGCGAGTTCCTGGCGGCGCGAAGCGGCGCCCCGATTCCCGACACGGTCGTGCGCTTGCTCGAGGACGTCGCGGATCGGAGCGTGAAGGTTCACGACCGCGGCCTGGCCCGCCTCATCGAGTGCGCCGATCCCGCGCTCGCCACGCTCATCGCGAACGACTCGCGGACCGGCAAGCACTGCATGCAGGCCGGGGAGCGACACCTCGTGGTGCCGGCGTCCTCGGAGGCTGCCTTCAGGCGCACGCTGCGCGAGCTCGGCTACCTCCTGTCATCTGTGGGTGCGCGCCCGGCAAGAAACCGCCGCACGAGCCGGTCGGACGATGCGGCGCCGCAGGCGCCCGAGGCGTAGACGCGTGGCGCCGGCGTCCGAAAACGCGCTCATCGTCCAGAGCGACTGCAGCGTCCTCCTGGAGGTCCACGCGCCGCGGGCCGAGGATGCCAGAGCCGCGCTTGCGCCCTTCGCCGAACTGGTGAAGAGCCCCGAGCACGTCCACACCTACCGTCTCACGCCGCTCTCCATCTGGAACGCCCGTGCCGCAGGTCTCGGCGCCGGGCAGATGGTGACCGCGCTGCGCGAGCACGCCCGGTACGCGGTCCCGCCGAACGTCGAGCAGGAGATCCTCGAGCTGGCCGCGCGCTACGGGCGGGTCGTCATCACGCGCCACGGCGCCTGGCTGCGCTGCGCCTGCCTCGACGAAATGACCGCCGAGCGGCTGTCCCGGGACCAGGAGGCCGGCCGGTACTTGACCGACCGCATCGACGGGTCGAGCTTCCGCGTCGGCCCGCGCGAGCGCGGCGCTTTCAAACAGGCGCTGGTCGCAGCCGGATTCCCCGCCGAGGACCTGGCCGGCTATGTGGCCGGCGAACCGTTTCCTGTCGCGCTCCGGGAGAGCGTGGCGTCGGGCCCGGCGTTCGTGGTGCGTGACTATCAGCGGCAGGCGGCCGAGGCGTTCTACCTGGCGGGCTCCGAGCGTGGTGGCAGCGGGGTTGTCGTCCTTCCCTGCGGTGCGGGCAAGACCATCGTCGGTCTCGCCGCGATGGAGCTGGTCGGGCAGACGACGCTCGTCCTCACCACCAGCCTGACCGCGGTCAAGCAGTGGCGTCGCGAGCTCCTCGACAAAACGAGCGTCCGTCCGGACGACATCGCCGAGTACACCGGCGAGCGGAAAAACACCGGGCCGGTGACCCTGACCACCTACCAGATCCTCACCTGGCGCGCTGACCGCGAGGGAGAGTTCCCGCACCTCGAGCTGTTTCGGGCGCGCTCCTGGGGGCTCGTCATCTACGACGAGGTGCAC
>JACQPS010000370.1 GCA_016207445.1 Gemmatimonadota bacterium
CGCTTCGTGCCGGTCGCGTACCGCGCCGGCGACGTAGCGATCGCGGGGCTGGTCGAGCGTCCCGACGCAGCAGTGACGGGTCCGCGGCGCGTTCACCTGTTCGTGGGCGGGCGTCCCTTCCGCGACCGCGCGCTCGTCGCGGCCAGCGAGCGCGCCTACCGTACGACCGTCGCACAGGGCACGCGCCCCTCGCTCTTGCTCTACCTCGAGGGTCCGCCCGGGAGTGTGGATGTGAACGTGCACCCCACGAAAGCGGAGGTGCGCTTCCGCGATCGCGCGGCGGTCGAGGCGGCGATCGAAGCGGCCATCCGCGGGGCGCTGGGCACGGTGGAAAGCGCGGCCACGCTCGACACACGGCCGGTCCTGCCGCAGCTCAGGCCGGTCCCCGTCGCGGCTGGGGCATCGGCGACGGCGGCCGCCGACCAGCTCGCCTTCTTCGTACCTGCCCGCAGGGAGATTCCGGTGGTGCCGCCGCCGGAGCAGGAGCTCGAGCAGCCCGCGCCGGAGGCCGCGGCCACGCCCGAGTCGGTGGACGGCTCGGCGGGCGTCCGGCTATGGCAGATCCACGACAGCTACATCCTGGCGGAGACGCGCAGCGGCATCCTGATCGTCGACCAGCATTCGGCCCACGAGCGCGTGCTGTTCCACGAGCTGATGCACGCCTTCACCGACGGCGGAGCGACCAGCCAGCGGCTCCTGTTCCCGCTGACGCTGCGGCTCTCGCCCGCCGAGTACGGCGTGGTGGAGGAATTGGGCCCGCTGTTCCGGGCCGCCGGCTTCGAGATCGAGCCGTTCGGCGGTCGCACCATCATCGTGCACGCCACGCCGAACCCGCACCGGTACTTCGATGCCGAACGCTGCCTGCGCGAGATGGTCGCGGAGCTGGCAGCCGGCAGCGAGCTGACCCGCGCCGCGCACAACCAGCACGAGCGCATCGCCATGACCTTCGCGTGCAAGGCCGCGATCAAGGCGGGCCAGCGTCTCTTCGAGCGCGAGCTGCGCGTGCTCTTCGATCGCCTCTTCGCCACCG
The DNA here is from genome assembly GCA_016207445.1 of Gemmatimonadota bacterium. Classification (GTDB taxonomy): domain Bacteria; phylum Gemmatimonadota; class Gemmatimonadetes; order Longimicrobiales; family RSA9; genus JACQPS01. The sequence goes on from JACQPS010000370.1 coordinate 1,031, forward strand.
AGCTGCCCTATCACGATGTGCACGGCCGTCCCACCGTGATCCGGCTGTCCCTCCAGGAGCTGGAGCGGCGGTTCGGGCGCCATGGCTAGGGATGCCCTGGTCCTGACCGGGCCGACCGCGACGGGGAAGACGAGACTCGGCATCGAGCTCGCGCGCCGGCTTGCGGGGGAGATCATCTCGATGGATTCCCGGCAGGTCTACCGCGGCATGGATATCGGTACCGCCAAGCCCACGCTCGAGCAGCGCCAGTCCGTTCCTCACCACGGCCTCGACCTGGTCGACCCGGACGAGCGCTACAGCGCGGGCCGCTTCGCCGCGGACGCGCGTGGCTGGCTCGCCCGGGTTCGTGCCCGCGGCCGGGTGCCGCTGCTCGTGGGGGGCACCGGCTTCTTCCTGCGCGCCCTCACGCATCCGCTCTTCCGCGAGCCCGATCTGCCGGCCGAGCGCCGCGAGCTCCTCGAGCGCTACCTGGCGCGGCGGCCCACGGAGGAGCTGCGCCGCTGGCTGCGGCTGCTGGATCCCGAGAGCGCGGCGGCGCTCGCCGGCGGCGGCGGACGCCAGCGACTCGCGCGCGCGCTCGAGGTCGCGCTGCTGAGCGGCCGCCCGCTGCCCTGGTGGCACCGGCAGGCACCGCCGGCAGCGGAGCCGCTCGACCCGCTCATCTTCGTGCTGGACCTGCCACGCCCGGAGCTCTATCGTCGCATCGACGCCCGCGTGCTCCAGATGGTCGAGGCCGGGCTGGTGGAGGAGGTCGAGCGGCTGGTGGAGGAGGGATACGGGGCGGGGGATCCGGGTATGAACGCGACCGGGTATATCGAGCTCGTGCCGGTTCTGGCGGGGGTGCGCACGCTGGAGCAGGCCATCGACGACGTACAGCGTGCGACGCGGCGCTACGCCCGCAGACAGCTGACCTGGTTCCGGCACCAGCTGCCGCCCGCGGCGGTGTGGCTGGACGCGACGTGGGGCACGGACGAATTGGCCGATCGGGTGGCGCGCGCATGGCAAGAGTCCGCCGCCTGACGCGCGGGCCGGCGCACCCGACTGTAAACTGTAAACTGTAAACTGTTTTAACTGTCGACTGGTTCCCGTGAAGATCGGCATCACCTGCTACCCCGTCTACGGCGGCTCCGGCGTGGTCGCGACCGAGCTGGGCATCGCGCTCGCGCGCCGCGGCCACGAGGTGCACTTCATCACCTACGCGCAGCCGTTCCGGCTTTCCTACTTCCACGAGCGGGTCTACTACCACGAAGTGGAGATCCCGACGTACCCGCTGTTCGACCACCCGCCCTATTCGCTGGCGCTGACCGTCGCGCAGCACAACGCGGCCGTGCAGCACGGCCTCGATCTGCTGCACGTGCACTACGCCGTGCCGCACGCGACCTCCGCCTGGATGGCGAAGCAGATGCTGGGGCGCGACGACTTCAAGATCGTCACGACGCTGCACGGGACGGATATCACGCTGGTCGGACAGGATCCGTCGTTCCACGCCATCACCCGCTTCTCGATTCAGCGGTCGGACGGCCTGACGGCCGTCTCGGAGTACCTGCGCCGCGAAACCGTCTCTCATTTCGACGTCCCGCCCGAGGCGATCGAAGTGATCCCGAACTTCGTCGATCTCGACGCCTACCGCCGGGACCGCGAGCCCTGTCATCGCAGCAAGCTGGCCGGGCCGGAAGAAAAGATCCTGATGCACATCTCGAACTTCCGGCCGGTGAAGCGGGTGGAGGACGTCGTACGCGTCTTCGCGCGGGTGAACCGACGGCTTCCGGCCCGGCTCGTGCTCATCGGCGATGGCCCGGAGCGGGGCAGGGCGCA
>JACQPS010000378.1 GCA_016207445.1 Gemmatimonadota bacterium
CTCATGGACGCTGACCAACTCACCACCTTTGAAGCCAGCACCGGGACCAAAAGTACAATCGCCGTCCCCTCCCGACGACTGCGCGCGGAACCGCTCGTAGGCGGCGGTGCCGGGTGGAAGGCGCGCGCACCGGTCCGGTAGCTCCCGGGAACCGCCTGGGGCCCGCGGGGATTGACCACTACAGGGCGTAGTGTTAAGCTGCCCGCGAACGCATGGGTGCGCGATGGAAATTGTAGCGATGGGGCCTGGGGCACGAGGTCGCGATGGTCGAGACAGCGGCCCGGGCGGCTGGCAAATGAGACTCCGGGGGCTAGGGGCGCGGCTGCAACCCGCAGCCGCAAGGGCAGCGCAGGTGCTGGGCGAGCTCGAGTCCGAGGTCATGGCGGTACTGTGGCGGGCTCGGAAGCCTCTGCCGGCGCGTGCCGTGCGGGATACGCTCGCCTCGGCGGGACATGACCTGGCCTACAACACGGTTACGACCGTGCTCGTGCGCCTGGGCGAGAAGGGGCTGGTCGTCCGCGAGAAGCTCGACGACGTCTGGCAGTACGCCCCCAGCCTGAGCGAGGCGGAGTTCCGGGCGCGGGTTTCGCAAGAAGTGCTGCGCAGGCTGCTGCGGGTCGCGCCCGAGGCGACGCTCGCGCAACTCGTCGACGTCCTGTCTGAGGACGAGCCGGAGGCGCTCGAGGCGCTGGAGCGGCTCATCGAGAAGAAGCGGGCGGCGCGTGGAGGTCACACATGAGTGGGCGTGAGGGGCGCAGGAACCGGTGCAAGGGCGTTTGGCCATGAAGCGGCCGCGCATGGACCGGGCTCTGCGCCTTCTGGCCGGCGCGCTCTTGGGCGCGCTCGCGTTCGCCAGTGCGGCGGCCGCCGCGCTCCCGGCCCTGCGCGCGATCCCTGCAGCCGCGCGCGTCGCCGAATTCTGCCGCGCCGCCGTCCTTGCGGGCTTCGCGCCGCTCGCGCCGGTGCGTGAGCACCTCGCCCTCATCCCGATCGGACTCTTGGCCCTGGGAAGCGCGGTCGCGGTTTGGGATCGGGCCCGCCAGCAGCTCCGGCTCCGCCGGTTCCTGCGGAGCTCGCCGAGCCGGGCCTTGAAGGCGGACGATCCCATCTATCCGGCGGCCGCCGGCACGGGCGTCGCGCACCGGGTGCTCATCCTCGAGGGCGCTGCGGCTGCTGGCCCGTTCACGACTGGCCTGCTTCGCCCCCGCATCTACTTCGCCGACGAGCTGCAACGCGCGCTCGATCCGCTCGAGCTGGAGGCGGCGTTTCAGCACGAGCTCGTGCACCTGCGACGCCGCGACCCGCTGCGCCTGGCCGTGATCCGTTTCGGCGAGCGCCTGCTCTTCTGGTTGCCGCTCGCCCGCCCTCTGGCCGACGCCGCCGCCGATGCCCTCGAGCTCCGCGCCGACGACGTCGCCGGCAGCCGGGCCCCGCTCGAGCTGGCGAGTGCCATTGTCAAGACCGCACGCCTGGCCCGCGCCCCCGTGCCAGCCGCGGTCCCCGCACTCGGGCACGCGCGCGCAGCGCACCGCGCACGCCGCCTCCTGGGCGAGCCGCTGCCGCGGCCGCGCCTGCCGCTCGCGAAGCTCACGCTCACCGCGCTGCTGCTCTCAATGGTCTGGGCCAGCGCGCTGCTCGCCGGCGAGCGGGTCCGCCATGATGGCAAGCCGCCCTGCAATATCTGCCTTATCCGACAGCTGGCTCAGCAAATCGGGATCGGATCTTGACCGCGACAATTCGCAGCCGCGCCCGCCTTTTTTGTCGTGCCTGTCCACTACAGCGCGTAGTGAAGAGGGCGGGGTTCGGGGCCGCGTGATTCCAGGTGGAAGGAGGAGCTCGTGATGCGGAGTACGGTGTTCGGCATGCTGCTGCTGGGGCTGGTCGCGCGCGACGCATTCTCGCAGGCCATGCCCTTCCACACGCCCACGGCCATGCCGCTGCCGCTGGCGGAACACGCGCTGCGCGCGTTCTACCAGCGCATCGAGCTCGGGTCCCTGCTCCGGGACGGCGATGAGATCGGCAACCCGGAGGGTGCCCGTGTGAGCGTGGACGCGCTGCCGTTGGCGGCACCGTACGGGCTCACCGGGAAGACGACCCTTTTTCTCGGGATTCCCTACCTCCGGAAAACATTCGAGGAGCGCGCGGGCGAGCGCAGGAACTCGGGTCTCGGTGATGCTTTCGTGCTGATCAAGCAGGAGCTGCTCCAGCGCGACTTCCTGGCGGGCAACCGCCGGCTCGCGCTCTTCGCCGGGGGGACGCTGCCGACCGGTGAGACCGGCGACGCCGCGGACCCGCTGCCGCCGGCGCTGCGCCTGGGCGCCGGCACGGTCACGCTCACGGGCTTTGCGGTTTACAGCCACGTGGACGATCGCGTGGGTGTTCACGGACGCCTGGGTTACAGCGGCGCGCTCGGCGACCGCTTCGGCGTTCGTCCGGGCGGGCGGTTGCTGTACGACGTCGGCTTCGGCTACCGCCTGTTGCCGCACGCGTACGCGTCCATGCGGGATGCGACGCTGTCCGCGTACCTCGAGCTGAACGGCGCGCTCGAGGGGCGGGCGACCCGCGATTCCGCGCGCCTGCCCGACACGGGCGGCCACACCCTCTTTGTCTCGCCGGGGATCCAGTTCATCCCGCTCCCGAACTGGGCGCTGGAAGCATCACTTCAGCTTCCGGTCGTACGCGAGCTGAACGGCACGCAGCTGGCGCCGGACTGGAGCCTCGCCGTCGGCGCGCGCACGGTGTTTTACCTCTTCGGGCACTGAGAGGCCGAAAAGCGGATTGGAGATGAGAACAAGTTTTCCGCGCGATCCGGAGAATTCTCACGCGGAGACGCGGAGGCGCGGAGGAGGAGGAAGCGAGATGTTGCGGGTCTTGATGGTTGTGTTGGCAATCCTGTGGGCGTCATCGGCGCCCGCGCAGCAGGCGAAACCCCGGCCGGATGGCCGCGCCGACGTCGTGCTCAGGGTGGACGGCCTCGCCTGCCCGTTCTGCGCCTATGGCCTGGACCAGAAGCTGGAAGGCTTTCAGGGCATCGAGCGGGTCGAGGTGGATCTCCGGGGAGGCCGTGTTCTGGTCGAGCTGAAGCCCGGCGCCACGGTCGGGGACGAAGTCTTCCGGAAGGTGATCAGGGAGTCCGGCTTCGCGCTGCGCGGGATCGAGCGGCCGCGCCGGCCGGCTGGCGAGCGGGGTTGAGGAAAGTGTTCGGACGCTGGCGGGAATCGCTCATCGGCGCCACGCCCATTGCCGTCCTCGGGACGCTGGTCTGCTGTGCGCTGCCGATCGCGCTGGTCTCGCTGGGCGCCGGTTCCGCCGTTGCGACCCTGGTGAGCACGTTCCCGTGGCTGGCCGCGCTCAGCCGGCAGAAGGAGTGGGTGTTCGCTTTCGCAGCGCTCATGCTGATTTCGGGTTACTGGATCCTGTACCGCTCCCGCGCCGCGGCGTGCCAGCCGGGCGGCGTGTGCCACCCCTCGCACCCGGCCGGACGCTGGCTGCGGCGCGCGTACTGGGGTTCGGTCGTCGCCTACGCCCTGGGCTTCCTCGCCGCGTATCTGTCTCTGCCGCTGGTGAGGCTGGTGAGTGGGTAGGGAAGAGGAAGAGGAAGCGTCGATGGCCACGGCAGCAAGAGGAGCGCGCGAGACGATCCACCTCAAGGTCGGCGGCATGAGCTGCTCCTTCTGCGCCGAGTCGATCCGGAAGGCGGTCTCGCGCCAGCGAGGGGTCGACGAGGTGCACGTCTCACTGGCGCACGAGGAAGCGCTGGTCCGATTCCGCCCGGAGGAGACGACCGACACGCAGATCGAGGATACACTGCGCGCGCTCGGCTACACCATCCGCGACCCGCGCAAGGTCCAGAGCTTCGAGGAGCAGCAGGCGGCCATGGCGAAGGAGAAGCGGAATCTCCTGACGGCCGCCGCGTTCGCGGTCGCGACGGTGCTCGTCATGGGCGCGATGGGGCTCGACCTCTTCCTGATGCGCGTCTGGCACGTCTGGCTCGCCCTGGCGGCCGCGAGCTTCGTCTTCTTCTGGACCGGGCGCCACATCCTTCGCATGGCGTGGGGTGCCGCACGTCGCGGCATCACCAACCAGCACGTGCTGCTCACGGCGGGCGCTCTGGGCGGCTATAGCGCCGGGCTGCTCGGTACTCCCTGGCCGGCCATCGGGTGGGATGGGCTCGCGGGTTTCCCCGCCTTCGACTTCTTCGGCGTGGTCATGTTCCTGACCACGTACCACCTCTTGAGCGGCTATGTCTCGCTCTACGTGCGCACGCGCGCCTCGCAGTCCGTGCGCAAGTTGCTCGAGCTCCAGCCGCCGACCGCGCGCATTGTCCAGGACGGCCGCGAGGCGGAGATCGCGATCGCGGAGGTACGCGTAGGCGACCTCGTCCGCATCCGACCGGGCGAGAAGGTCCCCGTCGATGGGGAGGTGGTGGAGGGTCGGAGCGCGGTCGACCAGTCACTGGTGACGGGCGAGCCGATCCCGGAGGAAAAAGGTCGGGGCGACGAGGTGATCGGCGGCAGCGTGAATCAGACCGGCACGCTCCTCGTGCGCGTCACGCGCACGGGCGAGGACAGTTTTCTCTATCAGGTTGCGCGGCACGTCGAGGAGGCGAAAGCGCTCAAGCCGGGCATCATCGTGCTCGTGGACAAAGTCCTGAAGTACTACGTCCCCGTGGTGCTGCTCATTGCCCTCGCGGCCTTCCTCTTCTGGACGCTGGCTTGGGGTGTCTTTGGCGATGCGCCGCTGTGGATCCGCGGCGCGTACGCCGCGCTCTCCGTCCTGGTCATGGGCTATCCCTGCGCGCTCGGCATGGCAACGCCGCTCGCACTGATCCGCGGCGGCGGCATGGCCGCGGAGCGAGGCATCCTGATGCGCAGCGGCGAGGCGTTCCAGATCCTGAAGGACATCGAGGTCGTGGTCCTGGACAAGACGGGGACGATCACGAAGGGCGAGCCGCGGGTCGTCGACGTCGTCGCCTTCGGCGATTTCACTCGCCAGCAAGTCTACCACTATGCCGCGAGCGCGGAGGGACCCTCCGAGCATCCCCTCGCCCGCGCCATCGTCGAATGCGCCGCGGACGAGAACATCCGCATGAGCCCGGCGGAGAACTTCAGCGCAATCCCGGGCGGCGGCGTCCAGGCTACCGTCACGGGGCAGCGCGTCTTCGTCGGCAAACGCGACCTCCTCGCCGAGCGCGGCATCGCACTGAACGCGGCCGACGACGCGATCCGGGGCGAGGAGGCCGAGGGGCGAACCGTCGTGCTGGTGGCCGTCGGGAGCGAGCTGGCCGGGCTGATTGCGATCGCCGACGCGCTCAAGGCCGACGCGAGGGAAGCCATAGCCCGCATGAAGGCGCTCGGCCTCACGCCGGTCATGCTGACCGGCGATGCCGAGCGGACCGCCCGCGCGGTGGCCCGCGAGGTCGGGATCGAAGAGATGCGGGCGCGCGTGCTACCGCACGACAAGGCGCAGCGGGTCCGCGAGCTTCAGGCGGCGGGCGGGCGCGTGGCCTTCGTCGGCGACGGCATCAACGACGCGCCCGCGCTCATGCAGGCGGACGTCGGCATTGCCATTGGTGCGGGCACCGACATCGCCATCGAATCGAGCGATGTGATCCTGATCGGGGAGCGTCTGTCGGCCGTGCTGGACGCGTACGAGATCGGCGCGAAGAGCTACCGCAAGACGGTCCAGAACCTGTGGCTCGCCTTCTTCTTCAATGGCGTCGGCGTTCCGCTGGCCGCCACTGGCATCATCCACCCGGTCTGGGCCATGATCGCCATGGCCGCGAGCGTGAGCGCGGTGCTGCTGAACAGCTTCGGCGGCAGACTCTTGCCGACGAGGGCCGCCGTACCCCGCGTGGCCGAGCAGGCGGCGCGCGCCCGCGCAGTGCCGTCCGAGACCGCCGAGGTCGAGCTCCCTCCGCGGGAGGCGGCGCCGCCCGGCGCGCCCGCGCAGGCCGTGCTCGAGGTCCCGGACATCCACTGCGTCGGCTGCGAGAGCAGCATCGAGACGCTGCTCGGTAGCCGCCAGGGCATCGAGGAAGTGGACGCGAACGCGCAGACGAAACGGGTGCGGGTGGCGTTCCGTCCCGAGCGGATCGGCGTCGCCGAGATCGAGGAGGCGGTCACCTCTCTCGGCTTCCGCGTCCAGCGCGCGCACGCTCCGGGGCACGATCAGGCCGCCGGGTCGGGGTAGCGGCCGGGCGCAGCGTCGCAATGAGCGCGCGCATGGGAGGAGTGAGGCGCCCCCAACGGGAGCCGCTCATCCCCCCAACCAGCTCTCCACCGAGAGCCCTGGAACGCGCCCAAACTCCCGCGGGTTGCCGGTCACCAGCGTGAGCCCGTGCGCGATGCAGGCCGCCGCGAGCCACAGGTCGTGCGCACCGATCAAGGCGCCCCGCGCCGCCAGTTCCGCCCAGAGCTGTGCATGGCTACGCGCTGTCGCCAGGTCCACCGGCAGTAGTGGGAAACGGTCGAGGACGGCTTCCACGAACGCGGACCGACGGCCGCGGACTCCGGGATCCGCCGCGCGATACACGCCGTGCAGCAGCTCGCTCGCCGTGATCACCGACAGAAAGAACTCCTCTTCCCGGCCGGTCACCCGCCGATCCAAGTCGATCCGTCCGCGCTCGTGCTCGATGAGCACGCTGGCGTCGATCAGGACCCCCACGGCGTCCCCGGCGCTGGCAGTTCCCCGCGCGCGGCCAACCAGTCGCGCTCGAACGCCGCGGCTTCCTCCGCCGACAGCCGCGGCAGCGACTGCACCAGACCGGGCAGCTCGGCCAGCCGCAGCCCGGTCGGAACCGGCCTGAGCTCCGCGACCGGCCTGCCGCCACGCACCAACACGAACCCTTCCCCGTGGAAGGCCACGCGGTCGAGATAGCGGGCGAAGTTGCGCGCCACTTCCGTGACTGTTCGTATCTTGCGCACGCTCGCCTCCGTGACCTCAGATAATCAGATGCGCCGGGCTCCCGCATCATATTATCAGACTTCCGCGTCAGCGTCCAGCCCCAGCGCGACTTGCGCGGCGAGAGGTGGTCGCGAACCACACCAAGGGCCGGCGACTACGTAAATGTCCACCGCCTCCTACGTGCCCCGCCGTATCCAGCGACGTTCTCTGAAGGCCCAGATTTCCCGTCGCGCATTCGAGGAGGATCCGTGGCCGCAGCTTTCGGGAAAACGGCTTTGGTCACCGGTGCCACCGGCCTCGTCGGCCGGGAGGCCCTGGCGCGTCTGCTCCAGGACCGGCCGTCCCTGACCGTGTACGCGCTGGTCCGAAGCCGCGAGCGTTTTGCCGGGCTGGCCGCGGAGCTCGGGCCCCTGGCCGTGAACGTCACGCTCGTGCGGGGCGATGTTACGGCCCCGGGGCTCGGCCTCTCGCGCGCCGCGCGCTCGCTGCTCAGGAACCGGGTCACCACGGTCCTTCACCTCGCCGCCGACACCACGTTCTCGCGCCCGCTGGAGGAAGCGCGGCGCGTGAACACGGAGGGCACGGCGCGCGTGCTCGAGCTCGCGGCCGAGTGCGTGTCCACGCCGCGCGTGCTGTTCGTGTCGACCGCCTTCGTGGCCGGCCGCCGCACGGGCCGCGTGCCGGAAGCGGAGAACGGCGCCGAACCCGGCTTCGTCAACGCCTACGAGCAATCGAAGTACGAGGCCGAGCAGCTCGTGCGCGCCTGCGGGCTGCCGTGGCTCATCCTGCGGCCGAGCATGATCGTGTGCGACGCGCGCACGGGCGTGGTCCGGCAGTTCAACGCGGTGCACCGGGCGCTCCGGCTCTACTATCACGGCC